>JAJYGR010000095.1 GCA_021790655.1 Acidobacteriota bacterium
GGAAAGCCCCCACCGGCTCGCGACAAAAAGGACATACAACAGCAACGTAAGCGCGACTGTCGTGTGGTTCACATGCAGGAAAGAAAAATAAATCCAGACCACGAGCGCTACAATGAGCGTCGAGGCGGAATAGCGAGCAACATGAGGTGTCTTGAGTTGCAACATCACTGTGATTCTACTCAGACTGTCTAATTTATGAGTCCCCAAACTGGAAACGAAAGTCCGGCGAAAACTCCGGAGCAATGGCTGGAGACGGCTGCGCCGGAAAAGACTGCGGGCATTTTGAAGGTCTTTCTTGGCTACGCGCCAGGGGTAGGGAAGACTTTCAACATGCTCAGCGAAGCCATCCGACGGCGTAAGCGCGGCGAAGACGTTGTAGTTGGATTTGTTGAGACGCATCGCCGACCTGGCGTTGTCGAGCTGGCGGCGCAGGTCGAGGCAATCCCTACCCGTCGAGTGGAATATAAGGGCACATATTTTGAAGAACTCGACCTGGAGGCTATTCTGGCACGAAAGCCGCAGGTCGTACTGATCGACGAACTGGCCCACACCAACATTCCTGGCAGCAAGCATGAGAAGCGCTACGAAGATGTGCTGGAGCTGCTGGAGAATCGCATCGACGTCCTTTCCGCGTTGAATGTGCAGCACATTGAGAGCCTGACGCCGACAGTCCAGAGCATCACCGGCATCGTTGTCCGCGAGACAGTTCCAGACTGGGTGTTGGGACGCGCGGATGAAGTTGTGCTGGTAGACGTGACGCCGGAAGCGCTGCAGACGCGCATGCGACGGGGAGATATTTATCCAGCGGAGCGGGTCGAACGTTCTTTGGCCAATTTTTTTCGACGCGGAAACCTGCTCGCGCTGCGGGAACTGGCGCTCAAGCACGTGACCCACGCAGTCGATCAAAATTTAGATGCCTATCTACGCCGCAAAAAGATCGGCGACAACTGGGTCGTCCATGAAAGGGTGGCCGTATGCATCAGTTCCAATCTGGCTTCGCAGCAGCTCATCGCGCGGGGAGCGCGCATGGCGGAAGGCATGGACGCCGAGTTTTACGTTCTTCACGTAGACCTGCCCGACGATGCGGATGAAGAGAAACGACGGAACCTAGCGTCCAATCTGCGTTTTGCAGAAAATCTTTCTGCCCGCATCATCCATTTGCAAGGTTCGCGCATTGCCAGTACCGTTGCCGACTTTGTCCGAGAGCATCGTATTACCCAAATCATCTTCGGGCGCTCGGCTGTCCGTGGATGGCGCAAGTATCTTTACTACATGGCAATCCAACGTCTGCTGCGCGAGGCGCCGCATGTGGATGTCCATATCGTTACGCAGGAGCCGCATTGAACCCCGTTACAAGCCGTGAAGGTGTCAGCCGTGAAACGCCTGAAAAAGCGAGAATTCTCATCGTGGATGATGAACCTCAAATCATCCGCGTTCTGACTATGACATGCATCGCGCAAGGCTACAGCGTAAAGTCTGCGACGGACGGCGTAGCCGCTCTCGATATTCTTAAACACTGGGCCGCGGACCTGATCATCACAGATCTTTCCATGCCAAACCTTGACGGGGTTGAATTGTGTCGCACAGTGCGCAAGTTATCCAAGGTCCCCATCCTCGTACTTTCCGTGCGCGATCAGGAAAAGATGAAAGTGCGGGCGCTGGATGCAGGCGCGGATGACTATGTCACCAAGCCATTCCAGATGAATGAATTGCTCGCGCGCGTGCGGGCAGCTCTGCGCCGAGCGACCTATACAATTACAGAAGAGCAAGATGCTTCCGTAATACAAGGTGATTTCCGCCTGGAACCCACATCCCATCAGGTATATGTGCGCGGGCAGGAAATACATCTCACCCCAAAGGAATTTGACCTTCTGCTAACGTTGTCCAGACATCCTGACCGCGTGCTCACTCACCGTACTTTAATGACCAGTGTCTGGGGTGCGTACAACATAGATCAGCAGGAATCTCTTCGTGTTCTGGTTGGGCAACTACGCAAGAAAATTGAGCCTGGTGAAAGGCCATATTACATTCTGACTGAACCCTGGGTGGGGTATCGCTTCTTGCCGGAAGGCTCGCCGTGAGCCTTTTTTATAAATTCTTTACGAACTCCTTATGCACTTATTATGCCCGCTGATGTGAACTGATCGCAGGTCGGAAACATTCCGACCTGGGCAGGCAATATGTCGATCACAATTTTTGGCGTGTCAGGCTGCATAGCAGCAATTGTCTTTTTACTGTTTTGTTACCGTGGCTTTGCTGGAACCCAGGCTGCAAATCGCTCTAAGAGAAAAACTGTGAATGTGTTTCCGCTGAGCCACCCAAAAAACATCGTCCCTAAAAATGGAAGGTCATTGTTGGCTGTCCTCGTAGTGGGTTTATTTCCCGCTACTGCAACGCGCGCGCAGACGAGCACGCAAGCCGCCCAGGACGCCAATGCCAAACAGGGCGGTGCGGCTACCACGCTGTCGGCACCCTCGGTTGAGACCGCACCCGTTGCTCCCCTTTCCTCTCCCGCGATGGTGGGCCCGCTAAGTACTGCTTCTCCTAGATCGTTCGACGCGGGGCCATTTGGGAAACTGGACGTCACAGGCATCCTAAGTGGCTTCGGTTATTGGCAAAGCCGTCCCGCTTCCAGCGACCAAGCCGCGCGCGCGGATGTCAGCAATGGGCAGATATTCATTCAAAAAACGAATGGATCGGTGCAGTATTTTCTTCAGGCGGGCGCCTATAATCTTCCAGCATTGGGCATTCCATTTCTTTCCACTCGAAATACCGTCAGCGATTATTTCGGCGCCTTGCCGCAGGCGTATCTGAAGTTGGCCCCGAAAGGAAATTTCTCTTTTCTCATCGGAAAATTGCCGACGCTGATCGGTGCCGAAGATACATTCAGCTTCGAAAATCTGAACATCGAAAGAGGACTGTTGTGGAACCAGGAAAACGATGTCAACCGCGGAATGCAGGCAAATTACGCGAAGGGCAAGCTCAGCGGGTCACTGGCATGGAACGATGGCTTCTATTCCAACCGCTATAACTGGCTTACCGGTGAATTGACATACGCGCCGAATGCAGCCAATGGCTTGGAAGTCTTGGCTGGCGGGAACCTGGGACGCACTGCTTATTCGAGTGTTGCCACGCCGCTGTATCAAAACAACAGCGACATCTATGACATCATCTACACTCATACAGCCAAGCGGTGGATGGTCCAACCCTATTTCCAATACACTGACGTTCCTTTGGATGTGAAAATTGGCGCGCGCCGGGCGACAGCAACGCAAGGCGAAGCGGTGCTGGGTAGCTATAACGTCGCGCCTGATCTGACGATGACTGGACGCGTGGAGTACATCTCCAGCACAGGCAACACCCATAACGGAGCTGTCAATCTGCTGTACGGCCCCGGTAGTCAGGCATGGTCGCTTACCTTGACGCCAACGTATCAAAAGAAAGCATTCTTTGCACGAGGAGAATTTTCCTTTGTGCAAGCTGTAAACTCTACAGCGGGCGAGGCGCTCGGCCCGCAAAATTCGAACTCCAATCAGACGCGAGGCATGATTGAAACAGGATTTATGTTCTGACCTTGCGCATGGCAACAGGAGACACACAATGACGGACATCTGGATGGTAGTTGGAACTATTTTGTTCTTTGCGCTGGCAATTGGATACACGCTCGGATGCGAGCGTTTAAGGAGATGACGATGCATACTGAGACAGCAATCATACTTATCATCTCGGTATTTTTACTGGGTTATCTGGTCTATGCACTTTTACAGCCGGAGAAATTTTAACCATGACATCGAATGGATGGTTTCAGATCGGTCTTTTCTTTGCGCTGATTCTCCTGATCGCGCACCCGCTGGGTGTTTATATGGCGAACGTGTTCGAGCGCCGCAAAACGTTTCTCGACCCAGTCCTTGGGCCGATCGAACGGACGATTTACAAGCTCACCGGCGTTGAAGCGGACAAGGAGATGCAATGGACCGCCTACGCGATTGCGATGCTCCTGTTCAGCGCCGTCTCCATGCTGGTGCTATATCTGATCGAGCGAGTCCAGTCCTGGCTGCCCTGGAATCCGCAACATCTCCCGGGGGTGCCCGCTGCTCTGGCGCTGAATACGGCCGCATCGTTCACTTCAAATACCAACTGGCAGTCCTACGTGCCGGAAACGACGATGAGCTATCTGACGCAGATGGCCGGGCTCGCATACCATAACTTTACTTCCTCCGCCGTCGGCATCGCGCTTGCAATTGCATTTGTTCGTGGCATCTGCCGTAAAGAAAAGAACACGCTGGGAAATTTCTGGGTCGATGTAACACGCGCCATCTTATGGGTGCTGCTGCCCATCTGCATTGTGTTCGCGTTGGTCCTTGTTTCGCAGGGCGTGGTGCAGAACCTTCGCCCCTATGACACAGCGCACCTGATACAGGCGCAACAGATCACTGCACCGGACAGCAGCGGTAAGTCCGTCACGCAAACGATCACTACGCAAACCATCGCACAAGGTCCAGTTGCTTCGCAGGAAGCCATCAAAATGCTGGGCACCAATGGTGGTGGCTTCTTCAACGCCAATAGCGCGCATCCATTTGAAAATCCCACACCGTTTTCCAATCTGCTTGAGATGCTGGCCATCTTTGCGATTCCAGCCGGACTCACGGTCACTCTAGGTCGCATGACCGGCTCACCTCGCCACGGGTGGGCAGTCTTCGCAGCCATGGGAATTCTGTTTGCCGCGGGCGTAACCACCGCGTATTGGGCGGAAGCGCAAGGAAATCCGCTGATGCATGGCGTCAACCAGCATGTATCGGCGACGCAGGCCGGCGGCAACATGGAAGGTAAAGAGGTTCGCTTCGGGATTGCCAACTCCGCGCTCTTCGCTACTGTCACGACGGACGCAAGCTGCGGGGCCGTGAACTCCATGCACGATTCCTTTACTCCGCTGGGAGGCTTGGTGCCGCTCGCCAACATGATGCTGGGAGAAGTCATTTTTGGCGGCGTAGGCGCGGGACTCTATGGCATGTTGATCTTCGTCATCCTCTCGGTCTTCATTGCCGGATTGATGGTCGG
>JAJYGR010000327.1 GCA_021790655.1 Acidobacteriota bacterium
GGCGCAAGTCCAGCGGCAACGATTCACTATTCGACGGGCCAAAGCGAAAGTATTTCCATTGCGCAACTGGCCGATTACCTCACGGAAGCGGGAAATCCGGGGAACGAGAAACAGGTTGGCTACGTTGCAATAAGCTATCCGTGCCCGTTTCTCAAGGCCAACATCGTTCTCATCGATACCCCCGGCATCGGATCGACCCACGCTCACAATACCCGCACTACGGAAAGCTATCTTGAAAAAGTGGATGCCGCGATTGTGGTTCTTTCCGTCGACCCGCCGATCACCCAGGTTGAGTCTGATTTTCTGGAGCGCGTCAGTAGCGATATTCCCAGGTTTTTCTTCGTCCTGAATAAGATAGACCTCGCTACGCCAGCAGAAGTTTCTTCGATCTCACGCTTCCTTCTGGAGGAGCTTGAAAATCGACTTCAGTTTGAGTCGCCGGACCTCTTTCCAGTGTCGGCACGCGAAGCGCTCACCGCCAGGCGATATATCGCTGGCACGGCTTCTACAAATGGATTCAAGGAATTTGAAGAGCGCCTGCTGCAATTTTTCTCAGAAGAAAAAGAGCGGGTACTCATCCAATCTATAGCTTCGGATGTAATGACCATCGCTCGCACAATGCGGTTCGCGATGACCATCGGAATCCGCGCCAGGGCCATGAGTTTGGAAGATCTGTCCAACAAAGGTCACACTCTCATTCAACTCGCTGCGCAAGCCGAATTGGAACTTAACGAACTTCACGTTCTGCTGCGGCAGCGGACTGCGGACATTTTGGCTCAAGTTGAAGTCGATCTTAAGTCTCATGTGGAGAGCACCGTTCCCGGTCTGAGACAGCGCCTCACGGTTTTTGCAACGCAGTATCCCAAGGAAACAGGAAGCCATTTGGGACGCATGCTTGAAGAATTTCTCATGCAAGCCGTAGACGAATCATTTCGCAAGTGGAGGGTCAAGGAAGATGCACGGATCGAAGCCGAGCTTCATTCTCTCTCGCATCGCTTCGTTGCTCAGGCCAACGGAATTTTAGGCCGGCTTCAACAGGCAGCGAGCGCGCTTTTTGAAATCCCAGTCGAGCAATTTTCGATTGTCTGCGATCTTGATGTCGAGAGTCATCTCTACTACATGGTAGACCCCATCTTTTATTCACTCGACAGCTTCATTCTTTTGTTGCCCCGCTTCTTGCTGCGCCCAGTTGTATTCCGCAAACTCAACAAGAACCTTTTTAGCATTCTGGATCGCAATGCAGGTCGAATCCGCTACGACTATGTCGAGCGTCTTGAAAGGAGCATGAGCAAGTTCGACAAAGAACTGCATACCTCAGTGAGTGCCGTGACAGAAAGTCTTAAGGTTGCACTCCATATGCCAGCGAACAAAGCACAAAATCAGATCATTGCGCTCGATTTGTTGGACTCGGTGATTGAAAACTGTTCGAGAACTTTGTTGTAAAACAATTCTCCGATACAGGTTGCCAGTTGGCGAACGGCCTGTCACAGGAACACCATGATTGCATTCTGTAACTGTATTCACATAGAGAGGTCATTTTTGAGAAAGCCCTTCCATAAGAGCTTGCATGACTCTGCGCAAGGCATAGCTGAGTCGTTAGTTGCATTTTCAGGTCAAGTGTGAACAAAAACTTGGGGTGGAGAGCATAACTCTTTCCCCGAACGTTAATGCTCTAAGCGAAAATGCCGGGTGGCCCTCGATAAGGACGAAGGCATTGTCAAGGCAAAGTTTTCCTGTGCGGTGCGGCTGCTTCGCGTGAATTGCCCGAGAGGTTGAGGACCAGTACCCCGGAAAATTCATTCTGCATCACCACTCGGTGGATTGATCGCTGAACTTCGCTCCACCAACCATCGATACGGCTTGCTACTTCCGCCATGATGCTTCCATGCAAACATCCAGCCTACTGCTGGATGCGAGAGCGCCCATTCAATTCATCGGTCTGGCTTGTGCCGACCAGGGGCACCCGCGGGCTGCTCTCGATACGAACGATCTCTAGATAGCCACAATGTTCTGCCGCATCATCCAGTAGAGTCGCACGGCCAATTTCCTGGCCGCCGCCACCTTGGCCACGCCCTTCGGCTTGTGGTGGCAACCCGCGTTGTTCGCAGGGGTATGTGGGCTGGCCTCATTCCCTCGTAGGATATATCCGTTTCCCAGTTTTCGCGCAGCTTATCCTTCCACGGGCTCGACGTAGAACATTTCGTTGGTGCGGCGGAATCCGCTGCTTTCGTACATGCGGCGGCTCTCTTCTGTGGCGTGCAGGGAGACGACACGAATTTTTCGGCGGCGCGCTTCGGCCAGAGCCAACTCAATGAGGTTGCTGGCGATGCGTTTGCGGCGGAATTCCGGATCGACGTAGACGTTCAACAGATAGCCGCGGTGCGGTTCCGGGTCGAGCGGGTGCGGCGGCCAGTCCATAATCATCAGCCCGGCCCCGGCGACGACTTTGCCGTCGCTCATGGCGAACCATCCCATGTATTTGCCCTCGCGCATCATGTTTCCGACCCAGGACTCGAAGGTCTCCGTCACGCGGCGTAGCGCGCTGTTATCGGCGCGGCCAGCATCGACGAACATGCGATGGCGGTGACGCGCAATGATCGAGGCGTCTTCCGGAGTTGCCAGCCTTGTCTGCATCATGTCGCCAGTATACGAGCAAGCGGGCTGCGCCTTCCACTTGCCTTTCCGTTTTCCAATCCCGGAACGCTACCATGGTAGGAACATGATTCGCAAATCGAGTTCGAAGCTGAAAAAGACACGTGACGAGCTACCAATCGATGTGGGCCTGTTCGCGCCCGGTGAGCGGATCTGCGTGGCCGTTTCCGGCGGCGCTGACTCGACAGCGCTGTTGCGGGCCTTGTTGTCGCGGCGCGCAGAGTTGGGAATTGTGCTGACTGTGCTCCACGTGGAGCATGGACTGCGTGCGGCGGCGGCGGCGCGCGATGCGGCGTTTGTGGCGGCGCTTGCGAAGGAGCGGGGGCTGCCTTGCGAGATCGTCGCGGTCGATACTCCGCGGCGCGTGGCCGAGCGGAAAGAGTCCGTCGAAGAGGCAGCGCGGAACCTGCGCTACCAGGTGTTTCGAGATCGGTTGGCAGACGGGAAGGCGGACAAGATTGCCACCGCGCATACGTTGGATGACCAGGCGGAAACGGTGCTGATGAAGTTGCTGCGCGGAGCGTGGACGGAAGGGTTGAGCGGAATCCATCCCATACTTCGGTTGGAGTCCAAAGCGCCTATTGCGGCAGGCGACGCAGGCAGCGTCATTCGACCTCTGCTGGCGGTGCGGCGTACTCAGGTGGAGGCGTATCTGCGCGCTCTGGGGCAGCCGTGGTGCGAGGACGAGACGAACCAATCTGCGGACTTCACGCGCAATCGCGTGCGCCATGAACTGATGCCGATTTTGCGAACCTATAATCCGCAGATCGAGCAGACGCTGGCGCATGTGGCGGCAAACGCCCGCGAGGAGGAGCATCATTGGCAGCAGGAACTGGCAAGGCTGCTGCCGCAGATTCTGCTCCCCGGAAAGCCGGCGCGCGGCGGTGGCCGCAGTGTTGCGACGCAGCCGGGATTTGCTTCCGTCGCGTTGGAGATTGCGCGGCTTAGGTCGCTGGATGCGGGCCTGCTTCGGCGCATTCTGCGGGTGGCCGCCGAACAGTGTGGCGCGACGCTGGATTTTGACGCGACGGAGCGGCTCTTGGCCATGGTTCTAGGTGGCCATACTGCTACGACGGGCAAACGATTGGAGCTTCCGGGCGGCGTGCGCGCGCAGCGCTCCGCGCGCGAATTGCGTTTGGAGCGAAGTTCCGGCGCGAACTCAGCGGAGCAGGCTGCAATCCACTCCAATACACAGCACATGTACGAACTAGATATCCCCGGGACGGTGCAGGCGCCAGCGTTTGGAGCATGTTTTACGGCGACTTTGGAGCCGAGTACTGTGGACACTCTGACTTTTCCAAGGGCCCATGTGCGCGCCTGGCAGCCCGGAGATCGGGTGCGGCTGCGTTACTCCGGCGGGCCAAAGAAAGTGAAGGAAGTACTGGAACGCTTGGGCATTCGCGGCGACGCACGGGCGGATTGGCCGGTTGTGGAGTGGCAGGGAAACGTGGTCTGGATGCGCGGCGTGGACGTCGAGAACGACAGCATCACGGACAAGGCAATCCGGGGCGTACAGACTGCGAAACCGCATCTGCATCTAAGAATCCATGAGACCCCCTGGGATTCGTAGAATCAGATTCCTCGCGATAACTTTCCGTGCAGCGTTTCTCAGGAGTAAAATCATGAGGTAAGCATCATTCCGCGAAGGAATAAGTGTGCCTCGCGGAGTAGCTGCTCTAAGGACATTTGACTCCACGGAAAATTAGGTACAAGCATCTGCGACCGGCAGACAGGTTGTGGCGTCTAATCTTCTAGAAGTACTGCCAAGGATTCAGTAGGTGGCAGCGGTGGAAAAGGCAGAAGGCTCGTCGCTGTTTGCATGGCTCTATGCAGATGCGCTGGCCTGTTCGATAGTCTGGATTGGGTACGAAACGAGGGTGGTTCGTGAATTCTACGGTTAGAACAGTTGTTTTCTGGGTATTGATTGCTACATGTCTCATCGTGCTTTGGCACGTTGTGCAAAGTGGCGCGGGCATGGGCAAGGACCAGGAGATCCCATTCTCGAAATTTTTGACGGACGCCCAGCAGGGTCAGATTTCCGATGTCACCGTGGTGAGTAACGAAGTGCATGGTCACTATCGCACAGGCAAGGAAGTCTTTCATACAACTGTTCCCACGAACTATCCCGACATGTATAAGGTGCTGGAAGACCACCAGGTCAGCGTCACCATTAAGGACTCTCAGGGAAGCGCGTGGTTCAATATTCTTCTTCAGCTTTCGCCAATCCTGCTGCTGGGTGCTTTGTGGTTCTTTATGCTGCGGCAAATGCAGACCGGCGGCAACAAGGCAATGTCGTTTGGAAAGAGCAAGGCCCGATTGCTCTCCATGCAGCAGAAAAAAGTTACGTTCAAAGACGTAGCTGGCGTGGATGAGGCAAAGGAAGAGCTGAAAGAGATCATT
>JAJYGR010000009.1 GCA_021790655.1 Acidobacteriota bacterium
TTGGTCCGCGTGGACTGCGCCACGTAGCCACCCCAGGTGCTGGCGGGAACCGGCGCGCTGAGATCTTCAATTAAGTGGGCCGGAATTTCGCTGAGAAAACGCGATGGAGTCGAGTGCTCTGGCGCATCGTTTCCGTAGCGGCGACGAAAGCGCGCGCGCGTGACCAGCAGCGCATCCATGGCGCGCGTGATGCCGACATAACAGAGACGACGTTCTTCTTCCAGACCTTCCCCATCGTTGATGGTGCGCGAGTGCGGGAACAGACCCTCTTCCATACCCGCCAGAAAGACAAGAGGAAATTCCAGTCCTTTGGCCGCGTGTAGCGTCATCAGGGTCACGCGCGATTCAGGATCGTACTTGTCGGTGTCGCTAACCAGCGCGGCGTGGTCTAGGAACTCCGCCAGCGTTTCGCCGCGTTCGTGAGCGTCCTGCGCGGCGTTGGCAAGCTCGCGAAGGTTCTCAATGCGCGATTGCGACTCTGGCGTGGCCTCGTCTTCGAGCGCTCGAATGTAGCCGCTTCGATCAATCAGAAATTTAATCACTTCCGGCAGCGTCGCGGCATCGCCGGGCTTGCGAAAGGCTTGCTCGTCGGTTTTGGTAGTCAAATCGGACGAAGACTTCCTTGCAAGTGGAGAAAGTTTTTCTCCGGACTGGCTTGCGGCAAATGGAGAAAATTCCGCCAGACCAAATGCAGATGCGAGACTTTCGGCGCTCTCATCGTCAACTGCGAGCTCGCTTTCTGAACTGGCTGCAATTTCGAGTTCAGACATACCGAAGTCGAAGCTGGTATCGGCAGTGTCGCGTGCTGGCGTACCGGCTTCGAGGTTGCCGGTTTCTTCATCGGAAGCGGCAATGTCCGCGTTCAGCTTTTCCGCGAAGCCTGGGGACAGCATGGCGCGCGCATCTTCGATGATGCGACGAAATTCCTGGAGAGAAGCTATGGCGCGCGCGGAAACCAGCCGCTTGTGGATGATTTCCGCGATAGCGGTCCACGCGCTGGTACCCGTTTCGAGCGCCAGCCTCTCAATCGTTTCGAGCGTCGTCCTGCCGATGCCACGCGGCGGCGTGTTAATGGAGCGCTGCAATGCAATCGAGTCGTTCGGATTCGCTACCAGTTTCAGGTAGCTGAGCATGTCTTTGATTTCCGCGCGGTCGTAAAAGGAAAATCCGCCGACCATGGTGTACTGGATTCCATAGCGCCGCAGCGCTTCTTCCACCAGCCGCGATTGCGAATTGGTGCGATACAGCACGGCGATGCGCGGAGGGTCGGCGTCATTGCCGGTCTGACGAATATATTTCTGGATGTGGTCCGCGACGAACAGCGCTTCGCCTTCGCCGTCCAGCGCTTCGTAGTAGCCAATCCGCGCGCCGCCATCGCGGGAGGTCCACAGCGTTTTTCCTTTGCGTTGAATGTTGTTCGAAACCACCGCGCCAGCGGCTTCCAGAATCACCTGCGTGGAGCGATAGTTCTGTTCCAGACGGATGATTTTTGTCTGCGGAAAATCTTTTTCAAATTCCAGAATGTTGCGGATGTCCGCGCCGCGCCAGGAGTAAATGCTTTGGTCCTCATCGCCGACAACGCAGATATTTTTTTCTTCTCCAGCCAACATCTTCATCAGTTCATATTGCGGACGGTTGGTGTCTTGATATTCGTCGATCAGGATGTAGCGAAAACGGCGATTGTAATAGCTGCGAACTTCCGGGACCGCACGCAGCAGGCGCACCGCTTCAAGCAGCAGGTCGTCAAAGTCGAAGGCGTTCGCGCGCTCCAGCTCCTTGCTGTACAGGTCGTAGAGATGGGCGATACGCTCGGTTTTCGGGTCTGGAGATTGCAGGTAAATCTCCTGCGGCGCCAGCATGTGGTTCTTGGCCCAGGAAATGCGCGACAGCACAATCCGCGGCGTCAACTGCTTGTCATCCAGACCGAGCCGGCGCATCGTTTGCTTGATGACCGCCTGCTGTTCCGTCTCGTCGTAGATGGCAAAGTCTTTGGTGCGTCCGCGTCCGTTGCTGCGCAGCACTTCAATATCGCGGCGCAACACGCGCACGCAAAAGGAGTGGAAGGTCGCCAGCAGGGGCCGCGCCAGACTGCGATGCTCCAAGAGACGCTCGACGCGCTCTGCCATTTCTTTTGCCGCTTTATTGGTGAAGGTGACAGCCAGGATGGAGTCGGCAGATACGCCGCGCTCTTCAATCAAATAGGCGATCCGATGCGTGATGACGCGCGTTTTGCCGGAGCCAGCACCGGCCAAAATCAGCAGCGGGCCGTCGACATTTTCTATCGCAGCACGCTGCTGCGGATTCATTTTTTCGAGCAATCGGGACACGAAAGGGAAAACTCCTGCGGTTGCGCGCAAACTTTTCAATTGAAGCCTGCGCACTTGCGCGAACACTCCAGTGTATCGTGCGGAAAAGGTTGCGATTCTCGCGTTATCCTGCTGAGTACATGCCGAAACAAAAAACTGTATGTGTATATTGTGGTTCCGCCGATGGATTCCGTCCGGAATATCGCGCAGCCGCAGCGGAGTTGGGAAGATCGCTGGCCGACTCTGGATTCCGGCTGGTCTATGGCGGCGCGCATGTTGGGCTGATGGGCGCTGTCGCCGACGCAGTGTTGGCCGCTGGAGGTCGGGCGATCGGCGTGATTCCGCGGCAACTGGTGGACCGCGAAGTGGCGCATCGCGGCCTGACCGAGCTGCATGTCGTCGCCGATATGCATGAGCGCAAGCACCAGATGGCAGATATGGCAGACGCTTTTGTCGCATTGCCCGGCGGTTACGGCACGCTGGATGAGTTGTGCGAAGTCCTTGGCTGGGCGCAGTTGGGATTGCATCGAAAGCCGATTGTCCTACTCGATATTGCGGATTACTGGCAGCCGTTCTTCGCCATGCTCGACCGCGCCGTGCAGGAGGGTTTTTTGAAGTCGGCGAACCGCCAGTTTGCTTTGCGCGCCTCCAGCGTAACGGAAATACTCAGGATTTTGCGGCAGATCTAGCGGCCTCGGTCCTGCATGTTTCGCACTGGCACATGGACCGCAGGTAGTGCCAGGAGTAAATCCCACTGGTGTGACCGTCGTTCCAGTCAAAGCTGATGGCGTAGCGTCCGACCGGACGCACTTCCTTTGGGCGCACGGGCGCTTTAAACATCGGCAGCGCTGTGGGAGGTTGCGGTTCCGGTTGGCCCGGTCCGCGTCCACTCGCTTCGCGTTCTTCGATGCACGTTGCGCAAGGGCAGGCATCGCGCAGCCAAGCGAATGTCCAATGGCTCGCATGGCCGTCTTTCCAGTCGATCTCCACGCCGGTGCCTTCCGTTTTGTTGACGCGCACGCGCTGTGGATCGATGGCCCCGCGCGGGAGTTCCTGTTGTTGCGCTATGGCTTTGCTGGCTTCGTTTTCCGAAACAAAACGGATACCTTCGTGACTCATACTTTAGTTTTTACTCCGATCTGGACGGTTGTGCTCTGGGAGGGTCTGCTACCCGCGGTCGTAGCGCAGCTTCAACACGAGAATCGTCAATGAAAAAATCAACGTCACTGCATTGGCTACTTCCATCGGGCGCGACGCAAGCAGAAAGCCGTAAATCATCCAGAGCAGTATGCCGATCGAGAACATGGTAAACATCCCCAGAGAAATATCATGGGCGCTTTTTCGCTGCCAGACGCGCACAAGTTGCGGTATCAGGGAAGCGGTGGTGCAGACCGCCGCAATTGAGCCAACGAGTTCAACTAATTGTGGCGCTAGCACGAGAGAAGTTGCAGCGGCGACAGTCGCTAGATTCAACATCAATACACTTTCCAGAAATAGTATGTGGTGACAATGCAGCCCATGGCGATTATTACGTAACGAATGCCGCGAGGTCTGCGCTTGCGTGCGATGCGCGCGCTAATATAGCCGCCGAGGCTGGCGGCAAGCATCATAAGCAGACCATAATGCCAAAGCACCGCACCGTAGAGGATGAAGGTAACTGCTGCCACGCCGTTCGACACGCTGGTGATTACCGTCTTCAGCGCATTGATCTCATGAACGCTTTCGATTCCAGCGAAGCTCAATACGCCCATGATCAGCAGGCCGGAGCCGGCCCCAAAGAAGCCGACATATAGACAGACGGTAAAAATACCCACAGGTAACAAGAGGCGCGCCAATGGCCGCAAGCCGGTGGCATGGGGCTTGTCAGTCGCTGTCAATTTCTTGGTCAGCCGTTGCTGCAACGGCGGTCCACCCGCAAATAGTATTGTCGCTGTCAGTAGCAGCCATGGCACCAGGCGCAGAAATTGCTCCTGGCGGGTAGCCATCAATAGGCGCGCGCCCAACAGACCGCCAGCGAGCGCAGCAAGCAAGAGTGGAACCAGCAGCGAATGGTGCCGCTGTAGTTCCCGTCTATATGCGGCAGCTGACGTAAACTGCCCTGGCAGCAACGCGACGGTATTGGTTGCATTTGCCTGTACCGGCAGAATGCCCGCCTGGAGCAGCGCTGGGAAAGAGAGCAGCGATCCGCCACCGGCAACGGCGTTGATGCCACCGGCAAAAAAAGCGGCAGCCGTTAGCCATGCGGCGCGAAGCGTAAGGAACGACAGCATTCTTAGCGATTGTAGCTTGCGGGGGTCAAGTTCTGTCAGCTCCGCGCGGCGTTTTTTGCGGCAACACTACTACGTGGCAGGCCCACGCTCGTCTGCATAATTTCAATGAAGGCCTGTGCTGCGCGGCTCAAAGATTTGTCTTTGCGGTACACCAAGACCAGGTCCCGCGCGATCCGCACGTCCTCCAGTTCAACCACGCCCAACAGCCCCGCTGCAAACTCCGCGGCCGTGTTGGAACGGGCAAGAATGCCTACGCCCACGCCCGCCGCCGTGAAGCGCTTAATGAGTTCGCTCGACTCCAGTTCCATGGAAATTTCCGGTTTCAATTGTCGAGCGGAAAACAGTTGATCGATGGCATCTCGCGTGCGCCCCTGCTTGGGAAGGATCAGTGGAAACGCGGCGACCTGAGCTAGCTGCGTACTTCGCTTTGCCGCCAGCGGATGACCAGTCGGA
>JAJYGR010000146.1 GCA_021790655.1 Acidobacteriota bacterium
GCTGGAAGATTCTAAGGCTGGGCGTTGGGTGTCGACTGGACGCTCGGTGTCGACTGGACACTTGGCGTCGACGGTACTCCGCGCGAAATCTTTTTAATGAGAAACTCCTGCAACAAGGCGCTGACTGCGCCTGAAGCCGTACCGATCAGCGCATTGTCGATTGTCACCTGCGCCCCGGTTCGATCGCCCGCGGGGTAATAGGTATTCGAGATTCCCGCCGCCGCCAGATTTCCGAGCACGTTGGAATAGTTTGGCTGCCAACGCCCATTGTCACCCTTGGTAATAACGACGGTTGAAATGGCATAGAGCGCCCTCGATCGGATGCTCCCTGTGCCTTTGTAGTAATAACGCGGGTCTTGATGGAGGATGGAAGGGAGAATTGCGCCGCCGATCATGGTGCCGATAAAGGCGTCGCCATAGGAAGCGCCAAAACGCTTCGCATACCCCTCGCTTCCCTGGCCATACCCACTGAAATAGTTCTGCCACTGCTCAATCCCCGCGACAATGCCGGAGATCGCAAAAGTGACTGGATCGATCGATGTCCTCCATGCGAGCTGAAACTTTTGTTTTGCGGTCAATGGTTCCGCATTCCAGACGTAGCTGATGTAGAAGTTGGGGAACACGCCGAGCACCCGCTGCTTCTCTTCCGCTTTTACCTGCTCTTCGGCCAGGTCATGCCGGGAGAAGACCACTCGAACGCTCGTATTTGCTGGTCCTATCTGCAGGGTGATCTGCGGAAGCTCGAAGTTCTCCCCAGCGGCCAAAACAATCCTGGGGCCTATCCAGTCTGCAAATCCACTGGAAGTGATAGCGATTCGGAACGTTCCCGTCTGCAGGCCAGTGAAGTTGAAAGACCCGGTGCCGTCTGTGAGCAGGGTGCGTTTCGTCTTTGAGGCCTCGATCTCAAGCGTGACCAGAGCGCCCACAACGACATTGCCATTGGGGTCGGTCGCCGTTCCATGAATGCTTGCGCCAGATTGAGGGTCAGCCTTCTGCTGGCCAGGCGCACCCGGCAAGTTTCCCTGGACGGACTGCCCAGCGGCAACCTGCTGTGGAATGTTCACCACCGGGACTGCGGCTTCAGAAGACGAGGGCGTGGCAGATGATTGGATCGGAATAGATTGGATCAAGGCCGACTGCGCTTGTCCACCCCAACCAAGCATCCCACCCAGCAGCGTTGTGAAGATAAGCGGGCGAGTGCCTCGCAATGTAAATGTATAGGGTCTGCCCACGGTTTCATTCGATTCTAACGTGATATGACCTGCTGGAAGCCGTATCTGCGGAAGCCCATACGTTACCAAGCCCTGCGAAGCCTTTGCGCGGCCTGCAAAATTCCCGGCCCAAAGCCATGCGCCAGCGAGCGCAGCGTAGGCGTCTGCGTCCGGTCCCAGCGCAGCAACTTCCGATGCTTACCGCCATCTCCACTGCCCAGCGGGAGAAAATACTGGGTGCCATGGACGGGTTCCGTCAGCCGTCGCAGCAACGATTGCAGGTCTCGATTGTTCTCGACAAAGTCGATCTCGTCGGTGTTGACGACCAGCAGATCGCTGGCCGTGTAATGGAAGAAAAAGTGCTCGTACGCCTGGACGACCTGTTCGAGGTAATCGCCGGAAATCATGCGCTCATCCGCGATGCCTTTGCGTTGTAGCCGCGTCCGTAGTATCTGTGGCGAAGCCTGGAGGTAAATCACCATGTCCGGCGTCGGTAACTGATCGCGGAAATATTCGTATTGGCGATTGTAGAGGGCCAGTTCGTCGTCGCAAAGGTTCAGGCAGGCAAACAGTTTGTCTTTTTCGAAAAGATAGTCTGTGACGACTGGAGCCCGCTTCCCGGACGTTGCGTCCTGCTCAGTTGCGGCGCACATCTGTTCATAGCGGGCCATCAGAAACCACATCTGCGCGGAAAATGCCGCGCTTTTTTCGCCACGATAAAAGCGGCCAAGAAAAGGGTTTTGCTGCGGCTCGGCAATGCATCGGCCACCGATTTTTTCCGCCAGCAACGCGGCCAGCGTGGACTTGCCCGCGCGGATCGGGCCTTCAATGGCGATGGAATGTGGAGCTTCGAACAAGTGGGCCATATCTTCTCCTATGTTTCGCCTTAGCGAATGAAAAACGAAGATACCATTTGCACGCCTACTTCACAAGCCGGATGTTCGATACTTCTCGAATACCCCTCGTGACCACCGCTTTCGGTACACTCAAAGTCGAATGCTCATGCACGGATTTTCTCCAGCATTTACGACAGAACTCGTTGTGGGAGCGGCCAGTGTCCTGGCTGCCGGAGGCTACGCCTACGCGGGAATGTGGCCGACTTCGCAGCTCTTTGGGCGCTGCGTGATCGCCGCGAAAAACCCCAATCAAATAGCCCTGACTTACGACGATGGACCGAATGACCCCGACACCCATCGACTGCTGGAGGTATTGGCGAAGCACAAGGTTCGCGCCACTTTCTTCATGATTGGCCGCTTCGTCCGCCAACGTCCGGAGATCGCGCGAGCTGTGGCCACCGCCGGACACCTGATCGGCAACCATACGATGACGCATCCCTTGCTGCTGGTGCGCCCTCCCAGCGTCGTCCGGCAGCAACTCCGGGACTGCAATGCCTCGCTGGAAGATACGCTGGGCCAGCCGGTGCGCTGGTTTCGTCCACCCCATGGAGGACGGCGGCCATACGTGCTGCGCGCCGCCCGCGAACTGGGCCTGACGCCGATCCTATGGAATGCTATGGGGTACGATTGGAAACCGACCACACCCGAAGCGGTCGAACAAAATATTCTGCGTGGATTCCGTGGGAATCGGCAACGTGGCTACGCGACAAATGCTCTGCTGCACGATGGCGGACAAGCCAGCATCGGCCAAGACCGCAGCCATACAGTCACTGCTACTGACAAACTGATCTCTTACTGGAAAAATGATTTCGCCCAGCGCGGCGAAATCTGCGAGTTCGTCACGCCAGAGGCGTGGATTTAGCGACAGCAGCCATCGCCTGTTTTGCGGCAGCCAGCGTCATAGCAATCTCTTCTTCCCCATGCGCTATGCCTAGAAACGCCGCCTCAAACTGTGACGGTGGCAGCCAGACCCCAGCGTCGAGCATGGCACGATGAAATGCGGCAAACTGGGCGGTGTCGGAGCGTGACGCGCTGGAGTAGTCTGTCACCGCATCACCGGTAAAAAACCAGGTAAACATGGAGCCGACGCGGTTCATCGTAACGGAAACGCCAGCGTCGCGGGCAATTTGGGCCACTCCTTCCGCGACGGTGGCCGAGGTCTTCTCCAACTGCGCATAAACGGTATCGCGATGCTCGATCAGATGCCCCACCGTGGCGATGCCAGCAGCCATGGCCAGCGGATTGCCGCTCAGCGTACCCGCCTGATACACCGGGCCCAGCGGCGCCAGCATCCGCATTATCTCCGCTCGGCCACCAAACGCGCCACACGGCAGGCCGCCGCCGAGGATCTTGCCCAGGCACGTCATGTCCGGCTGAATGCCGTAGAGTTCCTGCGCGCCGCCCAGCGCCAGCCGAAAGCCCGTCATCACTTCATCGAAAATCAGCAGCGCGCCTTCTCGCCGGGTAATTTCTCGCAGGGCTTCGAGATATCCCGGACTCGGCGGAATGCAGCCCGCGTTACCAACCACCGGCTCGACGATCATGCAGGCAATTTTTCCCTTGTAGCGTACGAAAGCCTCCTCCACAGCGGCCACATCGTTGTAAGGCAGTGCAATTGTGTGCTGAATGGTTTCCTCCGGCACGCCAGCCGAGCCGGGAATGCCCAGCGTCGCCATACCGGAGCCAGCCTTGACCAGCAAAGCATCTGCGTGACCGTGATAGCAGCCCTCGAATTTTATGAAGAATTTGCGCCCGGTAAACGCGCGCGCCAGGCGAATGGCCGACATAGTGGCTTCCGTCCCGGAGCTGACGAAACGCAGCATTTCCACCGACGGAAACGCGCCATGCGCCAACTCCGCCAGGTCGGCTTCGGTCGGCGTCGAAGCGCCAAAGCTGGTCCCGCGCGCGGCAGCCTCCTGCACCGCGCGCACCACATGCGGGGCTGCGTGGCCCAGAATCATCGGCCCCCAGGAGCCGAAATAGTCCAAATAGCGATTTCCGTCCGCGTCCCACAAATAGGCCCCTTCGGCGCGAACAATAAGCGGCGGATCGCCGCCCACGGCACGGAAGGCGCGCACCGGCGAGTCCACCCCACCGGGCAAGAATTTCTCTGCGCGCTGCTGTAATTGGCGGGAACGTTCGAGTGATCGTGGCATCCCTACCAGTATAGAAGTTTGCACGCGACGCCACGATGCTACACTGATGCTTCCCGGCAAGGATGGCTTTCCTTCTGTGCGTACCATGTTGTGGCTGCATGGTACGTGGGATGGGGACATCCGGCCCGCCGGCATCCTGCAAAATTTTGGAATGCGACGCCCGTGCCCAGCAAGCCTTTTCCCAAGCGAACTCCCGCCCTTACCTACGCCGATGCGGGCGTGGACGTTTCCAGCGGCGACCGTATTAAACAACGCATTAAATACCTGGCCCAACGTACCTTCAACAAGCATGTGCTCAGCGAAATTGGTGGCTTTGGCGGTCTCTTCAAGCTGGATACCGCGCGCCATAAAAATCCCGTGCTGGTTTCCAGCGCCGACGGTGTCGGGACCAAGCTGAAGATTGCGTTCGAGATGAACATGCACCACACGGTGGGCGCCGACCTGGTGAACCATTGCGTGAATGACATTGCCGTACAAGGCGCTACGCCACTGTTTTTTCTGGATTATCTGGCCACCGGCAAGCTGGACGGCGAAGCGGCGGAGAAGGTCGTCTCCGGCATGGCGGATGCGTGCCGCGCCAATGGCTGCGCGCTCATCGGCGGCGAAACCGCGCAGATGCCCGGCTTTTACGCCGAGGGAGAATATGATCTTGCCGGGTTTATCGTCGGCGTGGTGGAACGTGAAAAAATCATTACCGGCGCAGGCATTCGACCGGGA
>JAJYGR010000057.1 GCA_021790655.1 Acidobacteriota bacterium
AAGCGCTGGGCGCGCCGGAGATACAGAGGATACAAAGCAAAACCACTGAAGTTCTTAGAAAATTACGCATGCGTCACCTGATGGAAGCGCGGACCGCGCCAGGATTCTGTTGCTACTGAAAGTGTACGGCAGCACGGCATGGAAGTGTTTCCCGCACCGTGCTGCCGCTTGATATTCCCGCATAATGTCGTATCGCAGAAGCCAGCCTACAGGTATCTTATTGGTCCAGGCTGAACTGGTCGCGACGGTTCTGTTGCCAGCAAGACTCATTCATCTCTGTGCAGAACTGCTTTTCCTTGCCATAGCTGATGGTCCGAATGCGACTGGCATCTATGCCGACCTGGGTCAAAGCAGTCTTGGCGGCATTTGCGCGGTTCTGGCCGAGGGCCAGGTTGTATTCCTCCGACCCGCGTTCATCGCAATACCCCGCGATCAGCACTTTGATGTTGGGATGCGTTTGCAGAAACGCCGCGTCCTGGCCGATTGCCTGCTGCGCGTCAGGACGAATGCTATAGCTGTCATAGTCGAAGAAGATCGGCTTTACGTTTTGCTCGAACTCCGCTTCCGTCATTTGCTGCTGCGTGGGAGCAGGGGCCTGGGTCTGGGCCTGGCCCAACGTCACTGTCGCTGTCGCTTCCGCCGATCCACCATCGCCACGCACGGTCAGGTGATACCTTGTCGTCGCGGTTGGGTTCACTGTTTTGGTCCCGCTGGTTGGAACGGGGCCCATGCCATCGATTGCGGCGTCGGTTGCGTCTGTACTGTGCCAGGTCAGCACGGCGCTTTGGCCTGGGGTGATGGTTTCCGGCGATGCGGTGATGGTTGCGGTCGGCGCTGGGGCAGTTGTTGGTGGTGGAGCGGGCGCTTCCGGTGCAGCCGCTTGTTTGTGATGACAGCCGGTTGTTATCAGGAAAGCTGCGAGCGTGGCCATAGCCAGCGCTGAATTTTTCTTATAAATTTTCATTGGTTCTCCTCGAACAGTAACCCTTCGTCCATTAGTGTAAAACGGCAAGTCTGTTACCACGCAATTATTCAACGACAGTTTACTTCCAACTCCAGTTGGGCATCCGGCTGTTTGCAGTTTTGACCAGCGCATGCTGCTCGGTCCCGTCGGCCAGCATGGTCCAGACTTCGCTGTGCCCATGCGTTGTCCTTTGGAAGACTATATGCCGTCCATCGGGCGACCACGAAGGAAAATCTGTGCGGCCGATGTCGTGTGTCAATTGGATCCACCGGCGACTTGCAATGTCCATTACATAGATGTCCTGTCCCCCCGGTGCTCCTGGCCCATAATGGCGGGACCAGGCAAAGGCGAGGAACTGGCCATTGGGCGACCAGGAGGGGGAAGTCGCGTAACCGCCATCGGTCATTCGCTGTACGTTCGTTCCGTCGGATTCCATGATGTAGAGCTGCGGCAGGCCGGTGCGACCGCTGATCCAGGCAATTTGCGTGCCGGTTTTCGGGTTCCAGACAGGAGAAACATCCGGGCCGCGGTAGGCTGTTACTCGGCGCAAATTGAAGCCGCTGGCGGAAGATATCCAAATCTCCGGATCGCCGGTGCGGGAGGAAGAGAAGGCCAGATTGTTGCCATCCGGCGACCACGCTGGAGAAAAATCAGTTCCGTCATGGATCGGAGAGCTGACCATACGGTCCAAATTTATGGAATATAGCCGGATGTTAGATCCCCTGGGCGTCAATTCGCTGAATGCCAGGCGGCCGCCATCTGGCGAGATGCGCGGCGACAAGCAAATCTGTCCAAGATGGGTGATCTGGCGCTGGTTTGCTCCGTCGTAATCCATTTCCCAAATCTCTTTATTGCCGGTGCGGTCGGAGACGAAGAATATCTTGCTTTCCGCGATACCATCGATACCGCCTCCAAGTCGAGCGATGATCGCGTCGGCAAACTCGTGCGCAATGTGGCGCGCCGTGTCCGGTCCAGCGGCCTCGTTGTATTGCAGACCCAGGACCTGGGGAGATTGGGTATTCTTCGCGTCGAAAAGCCAGCCGAAAACGATGTCGCGGCCAGCCTGCACGCTGATTGCGCCGAAGGCCACCATGGCAGCACTCGCGGGAGGGGCATTCCACTGCGCAAGATTGATTTCCTGCGGAGAGCCTGGCATGACGGCAGGCGCCATGCTCTTGGACACCATGTCGAAGATGCCGGCATTGGTGAGATCGTCAAATAAGACCTGATTGAAAGTTTGCTGGGCGTTACTCAACGCGGGATCGTTGCCAACCATTTTGAAATCAGCGGCAGCCAGCCGGATTTTTTGCGCGCCAAGGTTTGTTCCGGTACGGACCCAGTCCTGTGCCTTGGCCGTAGCAATGGCCAGAACTAGAAAGACAAGCAGAAACCGAGCGGACTGTTTCCTGCTGGGGAACGAGGAAGCTTTCATTATGCACTCCATAAGACGTAGGCTTTGCGATTTTGGCTGTATGAGTAAATAGGTCTTTCCTTAGTGTCGTGTGGCTTCATCATACGTAAACGTATAGGCCACGGAGACGGTACTACCCGGATAGCCCGCTGGCAGCGGTCCGAACGCATTCACGCGCTCGACAGCCTGGATGGCTGAAAGGTCCAGCGACGGCACGCCGCTGGACTGGGCAATGCGCGGATCGCTCACCGAGCCATCGCGATGCACAACGAACGTGACAATCACCGAATGTCCCATGGAAGCATTGGGGTCCGCGAGCTGGCTGTACCAATTCTGCGAAACCGTCCGTTTAATAATGTCGACGTACCAGCCGAAGCGCGAGCCAAAATCGCCATTTTGCACCACCACACTTTTATTCGCGACGCTGGCGTTTGCCATGGGAATGCTGGATGGCGCAGCTTCTCCGTAAGCGGCACGATGCGTTTGTTTCGGCGGCTGCACGTATTTGGGTGGTTTCGGCTGCTCCTTTGGCGCGATTTTTTTCACCACCTGCGGCTTGGCCTGAATGGGAATGGCTTTCTCGTCGGGGACCGCTTCGGCCTTCGGCAATGGAGGCAAAGGCGCAGGGCTTGGTGTCTGCGTGGCCAGCACATTATCGTTCGTGACCTGCGTGTTCGGCAAAGGAAGCGAAGGGGCCGAGGACACCAGCGTCGCGCTGATGGCAGTTCCTGAACTCACCTGACCCCAGCGGTCGCCATGAAACGACTTCATATAGAGTGCAGAGAACGCGATGGCTGCGCCCATCACCGCATGCAGCATAAACGAGCCAAACCAGGAGCCTGCCAGCGGCTCGTGTTCATCCCAGTTCTCGCGAATGTATAGCATGGTCTTATTGGTTGGAATGTGTTTCAATAGGCTGCGTCACAATACTGATGTTGGTAATGCCGGCCTGCTTCACCGCGTCCATCACAGAGGCAAACGCGCCGAACGGCACTTTTTGATCGGCACGAAGATAAATGACCTGGCTGCCCGGATTCGCGCCACGTTTTTGCTGGAGCAGCCCCGGCAGATCGTTCACATTCACCGGCTTGTCATCCAGATACACGCGCTGCTGGCTGTCGATGGTGACTACGGTACGCTGCTGCGTAATCTGCTTCACCGTCTTGGTCTTCGGCACCGCGACTTCAATGCCGGATTGCAGCACCGGCGCGGTAATCATAAAGATGACGAGCAGTACCAGCACCACATCCACCAGAGGCGTGATGTTGATGTCGGCCAGCGCGGTTTGCGTACTGCCGTTTCTAGCGGTGAAGGCCACGCGGCGCCTCCCGTTGGCGTGTGTATTCCTCTGGCGGCGCAGGCGCAGGACCGTATTGAATGTCCTCTATCGTATTCAGCAGTTCGCGGGTGAAGTCGTCGAGACGCGCGCCAAGTTCGCGCAGACGTGCTGTCAACTGGTTATAGCCAACCACTGCGGGTACGGCGACAAACAGACCGGCAGCGGTGGTAATCAAGGCTTCCGAGATGCCCGGAGCAACCGCGCGCAAGGTCGCGCCACCGGAGATGCCGAGGCCATGAAATGCATCGACAATGCCCATAATGGTGCCGAACAGTCCGACAAAGGGCGCAACCGCGCCAATCGTCGCCAGCCAGGTCATGCGTGTTTCCATCGCGGTCAAGGCCTCGCTGGACGCTGTTTGCGCGGTCCGTTCCAGCGCCTTCAAATTGCGGACCTCGCCAGTGCCGTCCGCCTGATGACGATATTCTTCGTAGGTCTCTTCAAAGACCGTCACCAGCGGGCTGGGTTTGAACTGGTCGCTGACGGAAGCGATGTCCTGCATTCGTTCGGCCTTTTGGAAGGCGCGCAAAAAACGCTTGCTCTGGGTGCTGGCCCGGCGGAAAGAGGCCCATTTGCCGAGGATGATGCTCCACGACTGTAGGCTTGCAATCAACAGGATGACCAATACGCCGATTGCAACCGGTCCCAGGTTATGCGCCATATCGAGCAGGGCGCTCGTGTCGATCGGCGTTACGGGCTGCGCCGGTTGCGTCGCGTCTTGCGTTTGGAAGAGAAAGAGAATAAGAACGGACAATGCGTTCATAGCTATCTTGAGTGTACCGGCGCTTTCTGAATGCTCCAAGTCGTTATAAGGCTGCGATCTGGGTTGCAAGCTTGATTCGTGGTATGCTGCGCACGTTCCTCATACCCTGGTTCTGTACTTACAAAGGCTTTACCGGAGTGCCATGCTGCTCGAATTACGCGCGGAAAATTATATTGTTGTAGACCATGCCACGGTCGCATTTGGCTCCGGGCTGAACCTGCTGACCGGCGAAACGGGCGCTGGCAAATCCATCCTTATAGATGCGCTGGCGCTGCTGCTGGGAGAAAAAGCGTCCGCGGAAGTCGTTCGCCACGAAGCGGAACGCGCGCTCGTCGCGTGTGTGTTTGAGGCGACACCCGGCGCGCTCGCCATTCTCGAAGCTAATGGCTTAGATGCAGCCGGAGAGGAAATCATTCTACGGCGCGAAATCGCCAGCAACGGCAAAGGCCGCGTCTTCGTCAACAATCAGCCTGCTACCGTCTCTGTGTTACGCGCACTTGCGGCAGAACTGGCCCTGATCCACGCGCAAAGCGACACGCTGGGGGCCTTCGACCAGGCACAGCAGCGCAGCCTGCTCGACCGCAGCGCCGGGATTGCGTCCGAGGCGATCGGCACTGCGTACACAGCATGGTCGGAGTTGCGGGAGAAATTGACATCGCTGCAAACTGACGAGCAGGATCGCCTGCGCATGGCCGATCTGTGGCGCTTTCAGGCGCGGGAGATTGAGCAGGCGCGCCTCGAGCCGGGCGAAGAAGAAAAACTGGTCGCGGAAAAACGCGTACTGGCCAATGCGGAAAAAATCTACGCTGCAGCCATGGGCGCTCACGATGTTTTGTATGACTCGGCCACCTCCGCCGAAGTCGCGTTGCGCGCCGGGCTGAAGCAGATGGAAGAGCTGCTGCGCTATGACACGCGATGGGAAGAAGCGGTGCAGCAATTGGCCGCTGCGCGTGCCACGGTCAGCGATTTGAGCCAGCAGGCAAGAGAATTTGCCGAGAAAATACAGGCATCCCCGGAGCGACTGGAAGAGATCGAGGACCGACTGGCGCTGCTCGACAAGCTGAAGCGCAAATATGGCGCGAGTGTGGCCGAAGTCATCGCCTATGGCGAGCAGGTGCGCGGCAAGCTAGACGAAATCGAAAATCGCGACCAGTTGCTGGCCGACCTGACGGCGCAGCTTGCGCAGGCAGCCAAGGTGTATGCGGCTGCCGCCGAAGCATTGACGGAGCAGCGCTGCGTGGCTGCAAAACGGCTCGCAAAACGAGCAGAAACAGAGATCAACCAACTCGCCATGAAAGCGCGCTTTGAGATTGCCGTGACGGCGCAGCACGAAGAGTCTGGCTGGACCGCGCGCGGCTGGGACACTGTGAACTATCGCATCGCGACCAATCCCGGCGAGCCGCTGAAGCCGCTCGACAAGATTGCCTCGGGCGGAGAAATGTCGCGAGTAATGCTGGCCCTGAAAGTGAGCGTGGAAGAGAGCGCGAACGCGACAGCAAAAGGGAAAAAGAAAACACAGTTGCCGCGCACGCTGGTCTTCGATGAGATCGACATCGGCATCGGCGGTAGCGCGGCGGAGGCCGTCGGGCAGAAATTGAAGACGCTCGCGCGTGGCCAGCAGGTGCTGTGCATCACCCATTTGCCGCAGATTGCAGCCTTCGCAGACCAGCATTATCTGATCGAAAAACGCGAACAGGCAGGCCGCACCCGCACCAGTATTCACCCTCTCTCCAGTGAAGAACGCCGTCAGGAAATCGCCCGCATGTTAAGTGGCGCACAGGTGACGGAGACATCTCTCAAACACGCCGAACAGATGCTGAAGAGCAGTGGAAAGTAGATAGTAATTCAGACTGCCTGTTCGCAGACCGAAATTTATATTTTGAATTACGCAAATGAATAAACTGTCTGTGTATTCTTAAAATTCTCTTCATTACGTTCTTCCAGCAATTCCTCATTTACATTCCTTTCACTCAATATTCATGGCGCTTTTACTTGTGCCATCGTCATAGCTGTTTACATCGAAACGGGATGCTCTGTTTTCGACACAGATGCGAATATCCTGCAATCCAACGATCGGAACGTACTCACGTTGACAGAACGCACAAATCTTTTTGAGAGGTCCTTAGTGTCCAAATATTGGAAAGCGTTTTTCAGATTTTTCCTTGTCCTAAGCATGGGAGCAGTTGCGCTTGCGGCCAACCCCGGGACAGTTCGCGGTACAGTGTTCGATTCCGCAGGGGGCGCGATCGCGGGCGCTCAGGTCAGCCTGACCAGCACCTTGACGCAAAGGTCGCAGTCCACGTTCACCGCACTGGATGGCACCTACAGCTTCTCTGTGCAGAACGCTGGCAGCTATACGCTGACTGTGACGAGAGCAGGATTTCAGGACTTTTCTCAATCTGTGAGCATTGGCTCTGGAGAATGGTTGAATGTAGACCCCAAATTGGCAATCAGTAAGTCCACTCAATCCATTACGGTGCATGGCGGACTGCTCTCCGGGGCGACGTCCCAGCCCTCGCAGGAACAGGTGCTTGAATCCAACCAGTCGATTCGCGTAATCGATCGGAAGCAGATGGAGATGGTTGGCCCGGTGGCGGGCGGAGCACAGGTGATATCCACCGCGCCGGGCGCCATCGTGACCGGCTACGGCGATACGGGAGCCACTAAATACACCATTACCCTGAACGGACTGAACCAGGGTTGGGGAGGCTACGGTGGTTACACTGGCGGTGCCGCGCTGGGCATCACGTATGATGGGGTTCCCATCGTCGATCCTGCGACCAGCTTGTGGCCGTCAGCGACCATCCCTGAAGATGGATTGATCCAGAATGTCAACGTCACTTATGGGCCGGGCAACCCCGCAGACCGCTGGTACACGAACATAGGCGGCGCGGTGGAGTTTACTCCGGTGCAACCGACCGCCATCCCCCAGGCAAATGTGACAGCCACCTATGGCAGCTATCAACAGAAAGATCTTGTCGCGAATGCCAGCACAGGTCTGGTTCACGGCTGGTCCACCGTGCTCGCTGGCGGCGCGGGCAAAGGCGACGACTTCCGCAAAGCCCCGGACGGCTTCAAAAACCCCAGTAAGGACTGGGCCGTTCTTGCCAAGACCCTGAAAACATTTAAGGAAAGCAGTTTTGAACTAGCTGGCTACTATGCGTATGCCGGCGGCTATCGCTCGCAGGTGATTCCGCTCGTTGCGAATCCGTATATCACCGTGGATGGCAATGTTGGCAGCCAGCAATATAGCCAGCAAACCTCTGGATACTACAGCACACTGCCGTTCAGCAGTTACAACAAATATGACGCCAACCAGATGGGGTTGATCTATGCGCGCGAGAATGTCGCCTTGGACAAGAACACCTCGTTGCAAAACCTGTCGTGGTATATGCATATCGCGCGCCTGCACGCTCGCTATACCGATGTCTATCAGAACGATTCCGGGCCTGGCGGCAACCAGCAGCAGGATGAATATAACAGTCCATACACCAATACAATTGGGGACAAGCTGTTGTTGACGAAAAGCCTGCCTTTGAACACCATCAACGGCGGCGGATATTATATCCACTCCCTCTATAACAGCCGGAACAACTTCTATGGTCCCGCGTATGGTGGCGCCAAGCGCACGGCCAACGTCGGGGGAAATATCCGTTCCAGTTACTTCAATCAGAATGACTTTGCCATCTTTCTGCAGGATGATTTTCACCCGCTCCCGGTCCTTCACATCACGCCCGGCATCCGTTACGTCGGGTTTGGCACGGGCTTCTATAACGCAGTCCAGCAGGACTTTAATCTTGCGCCAGGCGCGACCCTTAGCACGACTTGTCGATATGGCAACTTCGGTGGGACCAAGGGTACGGTCAACGTGCAGGACGCATGCCCCGCCGCCAACGAAAACCGCAGTGGGGTAGAGCCATCCGTGGACGTCGCAGTGAATGCACGTCCGTGGTTGAACCTGTATGGCGGATTTCAGGAAGCGTTGCGCGCGCCGGAGATGGGCGGCGGCGGGGGGTTGTTTCAAGCCGTCGATCCTGTCAGTTATCACCTGGAGCGCGGGACCTATTATCAATTCGGATTCAAGATGCACACTGAGGGAACGGGAATAAAAAACAACATGCTGTTCGGCGCCGCCTACTATCACCAGAAGTTTGCCAACCAGGAGATTGACACAACGCTGGCCAACGGCGACACCTTCGATGCAAATGGCACATCCGACTATAACGGCGTCAATATCTTTTTCGATGACGACCCGCTCCAGGACCTGCATCTGTTCGCCAATGCAAATATCGAAGCGGCCAGTTACAGCACGTATGTTACTGGCGGTATCTTCTCCAACGGCACGGCCACCTGCAACCCACCCAGCGGCCCTATCGCCGGATGCCTGGACTACAGCGGCTATCCAGTATCCTATGTGCCCACATCGACCCTGAACGCCGGCGCTTTCTACTCCTTGCACCCTACGGAGAGTCTCATCATCCAGCCAACGGCGTCGTTCCAATTCGTTGGCAGCCAGCATGTCTTCGACAACTGTGCAGAAGTGTCGGGGGCATGCACGAGCCCGGCACCCAGCAAATCTGTCACCATGCCCGCCTATGCCACCCTCAACCTGGGTGCGAAGGTACCCTATAAGCGGGTTGAATTCAGCGTGATGGCATTGAATGTATTGAACAAGGGCTACAACATTTTCGAATACATCTCGGCAGGCTCCTACTTCAATACATCGCAAACAGCGTCAGCGAGTTCGCCGCAGTATGCCTACGACTATGTGACTGCTTATCCGGGCGCTCCAGTCACGGCCTACGTCAGCATGAGCTATCATTTCTAGGTTTAATCCGCCACAAAAGCCGTATGCCCTATCCTCGTCCACGAGGGTGGGGCACACGGTCTACAGCTAGAGCCAACCCTTCAGTCAAGCCAGGCCTTCATCCCAATTGCTTCTGTCTGATAGACTCGCGAGCGATGAACTCTTCGCGTATACGATCACTACTAATTCCAGGGTTGTTTGCCGCTGCTTCTGCTGCCTATTGTTTGGGCCAGGCAGTCTCGAGCCACTCGCCGCAGCATCTTTTCTTTCACGTCATACTCGGTCCTCAGCAAACGCAGGCAGTCTCCGGACGGCTGCTGATTTTCGTAGAGCGCGGCACCAAGCTCGAAGAGGTCCGCGTCAATGAGTTTCATCCCACCGGCGTCTACGTTGCAGCGAAGGACGTGAGCGATTGGAAGCCGGGTGAGACGGTCGATATCGACGTGGATAATATCGCCTATCCTGCGGGATATTCCACACTGCCGTCGGGGGACTATGTCACGCAGGCGGTGCTCGACACGGCACATAAGTTTGCCTACTACGGTCGTGTGGCGGGCGATCTGGAAAGCGCTCCGACAGCGTTGGCGCACTGGATACCGGGGCAGGGGACCGAGCCGCAGTTGACACTATCGAACGTAGTGCAGGAGCACCCGAACGACTGGTTGTCTCCCCGGCTGAAACTTACAGTAGAGGAAAAGCAAGGAGCCACAGAGTCGACAAAGCTGTTCGATTTTCTCAGCCCCGCGCTGACGCGATTCTGGGGCCGGTCCATGCATATTCGCGCCTGGGTGGTAGTACCGCCGGGATACAAGGAGCATCCCAAGCAGCGCTATCCCACGGTGTACTGGACGCACGGTTTTGGAGGGACGCTGGACCGTATTCATCCCTTCGCAGCCATGGTCTACCAGCGCATGGCCGAGGGCAAAATGCCGCCCATGATCTGGGTGCTGCTGGATGAGTCCAGCCCGCGGGGCACGCACGAGTTTGCCGATTCCGTCAACAATGGTCCGTGGGGCACGGCGCTGACGACAGAAGCGATTCCAGCGCTCGAACGCCAGTACCGGATGGACGCCAAGCCGAGCGGGCGATTACTGAACGGCCACTCCTCCGGCGGCTGGGCGACGTTGTGGTTGCAGGTGACGTATCCGAAAATTTTCGGCGGATCGTGGCCTACCTCGCCGGACCCAAGCGATTTTCACGACTTTACCGGCATCGATCTCTACGCGCCGCGCGCCAATGCGTACACCAAGCCGGATGGCTCTGCCTATCCTCTTGTGCGCGATCACGGCCAGGTGATGGCGACCGTCGAGCAGTTGACGAAGCTGGAAGATGTCCTGGGGCCGTACGGCGGACAGATGGCGTCGTTCGATTGGGTCTTCTCGCCCCGTGGTCCGGGCGGCCGTCCGGAGTCGATGTTCAACCGCGCGACTGGCGATGTCGATCCGACAGTTGTCGCGTACTGGCAGCAACACTATGACATTGCCTATCGCGTGGCGCAGCAGTGGCCGACGATTGGCCGCGACCTGCGCGGCAAGGTGCATCTGTATGTCGGCACCGCAGACACTTTTTATCTTGACGGAGCGGCGCATCTGCTGGACGCGGTATTTCAATCGCTTCACGCGGATGAGCACTTTAACTACATTCCCGGTCGGACGCACATGGATCTCTATCGCGTCGGGAAGGACCCGTTCGGTCTGTTCGACCAGATTGCGGCGCAGATGTACGCGGTAGCGCGGCCCAAGGCGCATTGGAAGGCGAAGGAGTGAGCGAAAACAGCGTCTTCATTCAGAGGTCGCCACGGCGACTGAAGAATCCCTGTATTGGCCTTCTTCAGAAATACCGAGGTCCTTCGGTCGTCACGGCGACCACAGGATGACAGGACATTATTTGAGATACGACTATTTAAGATGCCAACAGGAACCTTGAAGGCAGAGATTGCATGAAGAAGACAACCTTGTTTGTCCTGTTGCTCCTGATCTGCGCGTGCAGCGGATTGCGCGCGCAAAACTTCAGCCTCATCACTGGCCGTGAGCCGGTTGCGTCTCTGGATGGCCTGTGGCGCTTTCACACAGGAGATTCGCCACAGGCGAACGGCGCTAAGGCGCCGCGCTGGGCCGATCCGAATTTCGACGATTCTCAATGGCCGCTGCTGCACTCGGATGAAAGCTGGGCCAAGCAGGGCTACAAAGGATATAGCGGCTACGCCTGGTATCGATTCACGGTGATTGTCCCGCCGGGCATGAACCACATCTCAATGCTTCTGCCGCCAATGAGGACAAGCTACCAGGTCTTCGTCGACGGAAGACGAGTGGGGAGCTTCGGGCAGACTCCTGCTCCCGCTGCGGTGCATGTTGCTGCCGGGGTCCATCTACCCCTGGAAGCCCAGTATCGGTTGAATCTTGGAAGCTCTTCAGAACCAAGGAAAATCACTGTTGCTTTGAGGGTGTGGCACTGGCCGGGATGGTCCCGTTACTACGGAGGCGGACCGGTGAACGGCGGCGCGCTGGGCGGAAAATCCAGCCTGATCGATGCGCGATTCCAACGCCTGAAAGACTCGCGCCTGCTTAGCAGTGGTGGCGACTACTCGATGGGATTGCTCTGCCTCATCGCTGGAATTATGGGTATGGTACTTTTCCTGGTCCGGCGCAAGGAGACGGAGTACTTTTGGTTCGCGCTGAACCAGTTCGCCGATTCTATGACTCTTGGCGTGACGATTTTTATGCATGTCTACGCGGCTCCTCTAATAGGCTCCGATGTTTTGCATGCTGTGCTGTTACTGATTTCGGGTTTGAGCTACTTGATGTTTTTGCAAACGCTTCTGCGTGGCCGCAGGTCCATGCTTTTCTACCTGGCAGTTGCGGCCATAATTATGCCTTTCATCCTATTCATAACGGTGCTATTCCAGTCCTGGTTCAGCGTGGGTGCCGTCGATCTGGCGCGCGCAATCTGTATGCTGGTGGTTCTGGTTTGGGTAGGCGACCTGTTGGTGCGCCGGGCGAAAGAGGGTCTTCCGGATGCCCGGCTTCTCCTGGCGCCGGTGTTGATTTCCGCCGTCTGGAATGCGGTCTGGTGGGCCCTGTGGGCTTTTTTTCAGCTTGGATGGTTGACGGTTTCCTATCGAAACAGCGCTCTTTTCAGGCACCCGTTCCCTCTGAATGTCGACAATCTTGTCGAGGCGCTGTTCCTGCTGGCCATGTTGGCAATTCTCAGCAACCGCTTCACGCGCTCGCGGCGAGAGGAACAGCGCATGGAAGGAGAATTGGAAGCGGCGCGGAGTATGCAATCGATGCTGGTTCCAGTCACACCACCATGCACGCCGGGCTTCACGGTCGAGAGTGTTTATATTCCGGCCAGCGAGGTTGGCGGAGATTTCTTCCAGATTCAGCCAGGTGACGATGGGTCATTGCTGGTCGTTGTTGGCGATGTCAGCGGTAAGGGACTGAAAGCGGCAATGACGGTCAGTACAATCGTCGGCGCTCTTCGCGGATGCTCTTCGCGCGGGCCAGCCGATGTGCTCGCATATTTGAACCGCGTGCTGCACGGACAGATCAGCGGCTTTGTTACCTGCTGCGCCGCTCGAATTGCCGCCGATGGCGCGATGACGCTCGCCAACGCAGGACATTTGTCGCCCTATCGCAACGGCAAGGAAATGGTCGTTAATTCTGGCTTGCCGCTGGGGATTCTCGCTGAGGGAAGCTACGAAGAAACGCACTACCAGCTTGCGACCGGCGACCGGCTGACATTCGTCTCGGATGGTGTGGTGGAAGCGACCAACGAGAAGAAGGAACTTTTAGGCTTCGAACGAACGCAAGCCATCAGCAATCAGCCCGCACAAGCCATTGCGGAAGCAGCCAAACAATTCGGCCAGGAAGACGATATAAGCGTGTTATCGGTGCAAGTATTAGCGGCAACGCCAGCATGAAACTGCTGCAAAATCGGTGCAAAAGCAGTGATATTCGACTAGCCGATCCCAGTTCAGAACGGTATACTGATGAAGTGACTAGCATAGCTCGGGACTCCAAGCCTGTATCCGCTGTCCACGACACCGACCGCCGTATTTTGCTTTTGAAGCCCCGCGGATTTTGCGCCGGGGTGGTGCGCGCTATCGATGTGGTGCAGATTGCCCTGGAGACATTTGGGGCGCCAATTTACGTTCGGCGGGAGATCGTTCATAACCGATTTGTTGTCAATGATCTGGCGGAAAAGGGCGCAATCTTCGTCTACGATATCGATGAAGTCCCGGAAGGCGCTCGTGTCATCTATAGCGCTCATGGCGTGTCGCCCGCGGTGCGCGAAATCAGCAACCAGCGCAAGCTGAAGGTCATCGACGCGACCTGTCCTTTAGTGACCAAGGTGCACGTTGAAGCAGTGAAGTTCGCCCGGCAGGGATACTCTTTGGTATTGATCGGGCATCGCGATCACGACGAAATTGAAGGAACGCTTGGCGAAGCGCCGGAGGAGACGCAGGTTGTTTCCACGGTCGAAGAAGTAGTAGCGCTCGAAGTGCCGAATCCAGAGCGGGTTGCGTATTTGACGCAGACCACATTGAGCCTGGACGAGGCGCGAGACATCATTCAGGCACTCAAGACGAAGTTCCCCAGCATCGTAGGCCCGCATTCGCAGGACATTTGTTACGCCACGGAAAATCGACAGGTCGCGGTGAAGAACGTGGCGCATCAAGCGGACCTTGTACTCGTGGTCGGGTCGAACAATAGTTCGAATTCGAATCGCCTGGTGGAAGTGTCGCGCAATCTGGACACAATCGCTTATTTGATCGATAACTCCGACGCAATCCGACCCGAATGGCTGGAGAATGCACAGACCGTTGCCGTCACTGCAGGCGCCTCCGCGCCCGAAGTTCTGGTGCAGGATGTCATCTGTTACCTGCAACGGAATGGTTTTGGTTCCGTCGAAGAGGTAGAGGTCATGCCGGAAAACGTCCGCTTCGGCCTGCCGCCGGAGATCGTTCGGGCCATTGCGGCAGCACCCCAACCCGCGAGCGTTACGCAGTAGTTTGCAGGCCAGCCCCTGCTGTACCGCAGACCCGGCTTGCAATGTTCCAGACGCATTCGCAATGAGGACGCGCAACCACCTATGAGTCCATCGCAGCAAGGCAAGCAACCCGCTGTGGTCCGATACGGCAGGCTCGATGCCAGTCTGGATCACGTGGATACGGCGATCGCTTCGACGCGAGAGCTTCTCCTTGCACAGCAACATCCCGATGGCTACTGGTGTGGAGAGCTTGAAGCCGACACAACGCTCGAGTCGGACTACATCATGCTGCACACCCTGCTCGGCACCGGGAATGAAGACCGAATGCAGCGGGCGCTCCAGGAGATTCTGCGGCACCAGAATACCGACGGTGGCTGGAGCATCTATCATGGCGGCCCATCCAACATCAGCGCTACGGTGAAGGCATACTTCGCTTTCAAGTTGATGGGCTGGCCGGTGGACCATCCCGTGCTGGTAAAGGCGCGCGAATGGATCCTGGCACATGGCGGCGCGGTCGAGGTCAACACGTATACCAAGCTGTACCTGTGTTTCTTCGGTCAGTACGACTACAACGCTGTGCCGGCGATTCCGCCAGAGATCGTTTTGTTTCCCAAATGGTTTTACTTCAATATCTATGAAATCTCGTCCTGGTCGCGGACGATATTAGTTCCATTGTCTATCGCTTACGCAAAAAAACCGTTCAAGAAAATACCAGCGGAGCACGGAATCGACGAGCTGTTTATAGGCGGAAGAGAGAAAGCGGACCTGCATCTTCGCTGGGAAAAGAAGATTCTCAGTTGGCGAAACTTTTTTCTCGTTTTCGATCGGATGATGCACTGGGCGGAGCGCATTCACGTGCGGCCATTGCGCGCGATCGCATTAAAAAAGGCCGAGCGTTGGATGTTGGAACACATGGAAATGTCGGACGGCCTGGGCTCGATTTATCCGGCCATGCTGAACGCCATCATTGCATTGCGTTGCCAGGGCTATTCGCTGGACGATCCGCAGGTGATCCGCGCGCTGGATGAGTTTGAAAAGCTTGGCATTGAAGAAAATGCCGTTGACGAGCATAGTCAACCCACATTTCGGATGCAGCCCTGCATGTCGCCGGTATGGGACACCGCCTATACCGTTTTTGTGCTTGGCGAGGCGGGTGTTTCCAGGAATGATCCACAATTGTTGAAGGCCGCCGACTGGATGCTGTCGAAGGAAGTGCGGCACAAGGGCGACTGGTCGGTCAAGGTCCCGAACGTCGAACCCGGTGGCTGGTACTTCGAGTTCAATAACGAGTTTTACCCGGATGTAGACGATTCCGCGCAGGTCCTGCTGGCGTTGAACAAGGTGGAGAACCCACGGGAACGCTATCAGTACGAGGTGGGGCAGCGGGCGATCCGTTGGATATGGGCAATGCAATGTAAAAACGGTGGATGGGCCAGCTTCGACAAAGACAATACGAAGATGATCTTCCAGCACATTCCGTTCGCCGATCACAACGCAATGCTGGACCCACCGACGGTTGATATCACCGGGCGCATACTGGAAATGCTGGCCAACTACGGCGTACCTAACAGCGATCGACGCGTGCAGCGCGCGATCCAGTTCATCTATCGCGAGCAGGAACCGGACGGAAGCTGGTTTGGACGCTGGGGAGTCAATTACCTCTACGGCACGTTTCTCGTCCTGCGCGGGCTGGAGGCCATGGGTGTCTGGAACCATGAGCCGCAGATCCAGCAGGCGGCGGAATGGGTCCGCATGGTGCAGAATGCAGATGGCGGCTGGGGGGAGCGATGCGCGAGTTACGACGATCCTTCCTTGCGCGGCGTGGGACCGAGCACCGCTTCGCAAACTGCGTGGGCGGTTCTGGGCTTGCTGGCTGCGGGAGATACCCGGAGCGACTCTGTGGCAAAAGGTATACGCTGGTTACTTCAGCAGCAAAACCCCGATGGTTCCTGGAATGAAGAGGAATACACTGGAACAGGCTTTCCGCGGGTTTTCTATCTGGCGTACCACATGTACCGCAACTATTTCCCGTTGCTGGCGTTGACCACATATCGTCGAGCCATGCAGGCGGAAGCAGTTGGAAAAGCAAGCTGAAACCGGCAAAACTTTATAAACAAAACAGAGAAAGCAAGCAGCGAAGGAGAATTTGCAATGGCAGTGCCAATCTCACAAATGTGGACGGTCGCAACGTATGTGTTGCGCCAGCGCTGGAGTGGCCGCAAGCGTTACCCCCTGGTCTTGATGCTGGAACCGTTGTTCCGCTGCAATCTTGCGTGTGCCGGTTGCGGAAAAATCCAGTATCCCGCTCACATTTTGAAGAAGCAATTGACCCCCGAACAGTGCTTCCACGCGATCGATGAATGTGGAGCGCCGATGGTTTCCATTCCCGGTGGCGAGCCATTGATGCATCCGCAGATTGGGGAAATTGTCGAGGGCATGGTTGCGCGAAAAAAGTACATATATCTATGCACCAATGCGCTCCTGCTGAAGGAGAAGATAGACCTATTCAAGCCCAGCAAATATCTGACTTTCTCTGTGCATCTCGACGGCCAGCGCGAGCACCACGATTTATCGGTGTGCCGCGAAGGCGGCTATGACATTGCAATGGAAGGGATCAAAGAAGCGCTGCGCCGGGGATTTCGCGTCACCACCAATACCACGCTCTTTGACGGCGCGGACGCCAACAGTGTGCGAGCATTTTTTGACGAAGTAATGTCGTTGGGAGTGGAAGGGATGGTCCTGTCTCCTGGCTACACCTACGACAAAGCTCCGGACCAGAAACATTTTATGGGACGCGCTCGGTCGCGTCGGCTTTTCCGCGCCATCCTGTCCAACAGGAAAAAGACCTGGAAGTTCAATATGTCACCGCTGTTTCTGGAATTTCTGATGGGCAAGCGCGACTATCAGTGCACACCATGGGGATCTCCTGCCTATAACATTTTCGGCTGGCAAAAGCCGTGCTACCTGCTGCAGGATGGCTATGTCGATACTTTTGCAGAACTGCTGGAGACGACCGAGTGGTCGCACTATGGAACAGAATCCGGCAATCCAAAGTGCGCGAATTGCATGGTCAGTTGCGGTTATGAGCCTTCCGCCGTCAACGATGGTTTTGGCTCTTTGAGCGGCCTCCTGGCCATGGCAAAGGCAACATTATTCAATCGTTACCCCGATCGCGGCGCACTGGATTTGCTGAATCAGCCAGCGAAACCAGTCCATGCGTTCAACCCGCTGGTGCAAATTGAATCGCCTTCTACCGAGTTTGAAGAGACGCACGCATGATTGAATCGCACATGAAGCCGACCCCCAATCCAGACGCCCTCGAAGTAGCGCCTGGAGCGGACCGCGAAATGCTCGAAGGATGGATTCCTGCTCTGGCTACAGAAGAAGAAACGCGGGAAGCGCTCGAGCAGGCATTCGATTATCGCGGTGATGTAACAATCACGCTGAAGACGGGCGGGCGTATCGAGGGCTATATTTTCGACCGTCAATCGGCCCCGGCACTCCATCGTTCTTTGGTCCGCATCATGCCGAAAGATACGAATGAGCGTGTTTCCATTCCATACTCGGAAATTGCCGGTCTCGCATTTACCGGACGGGACACCGCGGCTGGAAAAAGCTGGGAAGCCTGGATGAAAAAGTACTGGGAAAAGAAGGCGTCTGGCGAAAAAAACATCGGCATTCAAGCGGAAGTGCTCGACTAGACCTGTTTCATGGTAAATGTAGGCGGATGTCAAATGAGAGTCATTCTGAACCCTTCGGCTTCGCTCAGGATAGACTCCGCGCTGCGGAGAGAAGAATCCGGAGAGTATTCGCTTGGGTTGCTTTGCCATTACCCTCTGGATTCATCGGTCGCCGCGGCGACCGAAGAATGACAACCCTTATTTTCAATTTCAGTGTATTTGAATTTGCTTTCGTCGCCGTTACAATTCATCCTTCTTTTCGCACTCATTCTTATGCGAGTTTTTCTAACAGGAGCAACCGGATTTGTGGGCAGTCATATAGCCCAGTCGCTCCATGTAGCAGGCGCGGATCTGCGATTGCTGGCCCGTAAAACCAGCCGTACGGAACAACTCAACAATCTCAATGCAGAGTTTGTAATCGGCGATCTGCAACAGCCAAACAGTCTCCGTACAGCGTTGACGGGCTGCGATGCGTTGGTGCATGCGGCAGCGGATTACCGGCTATGGGTCCGGGACCCGGACGCCATGTATGCCGCCAACGTGCAGGGAACGCGGACGCTACTGCGTCTTGCTCGCGAAGCAGGAGTGCGGCGCGTGGTGTACACGTCAAGCGTGGCGACCATGGGTTTCCGCTCGGACGGAAGGATAGTGGATGAGGACACCCCTGTTTCGCTCGACGACATGGTCGGCCACTACAAGCGGTCCAAATTTATGGCCGAGCAGGAGGCGATCCAAGCCGCGCGCAACGGCCAGCACGTCGTCATCCTGAATCCGACTACACCCATTGGGGCAAATGATGCCAAGCCGACTCCGACCGGTCGCATCGTTGTAGATTTTTTGAACAGGAAATTTCCTGCGTATGTGGACACTGGATTGAACCTGGTGGACGTTCAATCAGTGGCGGCCATGCACGTTGCGGCGCTGGAACGCGGCACTTCCGGCGAACGCTATATCCTTGGCGGGGAGAATCTTACTCTCAAGCAGATTCTGGATCGCATGGCAGCGATGACACGGCTTCCTTCCCCGTCGATACAAGTTCCTCATTCCGTTGCCATGACCTTCGCATTTTTCGACGAGTGGATCACCGGACGCATCCGAAGGAAGGAGCCGCGCGCGACGGTGGAAGCCGTTCGCATGGGCAAGAAGAAGATGTTCGCCAGTTCGGCAAAGGCCGAGCGCGAGTTGGGATATCGAGTTCTTCCAGTTGACCCTGCGTTGCACGCCGCCATCGATTGGTTTCGCGCCAACGGCTACGCGCCTGCGTCATGAAGCCACGCATAGCGATTTTGGCTGCTCTACCGAGAGAAATTACCCCGCTGGTAAAAGGCTGGCCGGTTCGCAAACGCATTCGCAATGAGAGCATTTTGATTGCAGAATGCGATCGCGCCATCGCTGTCTGTGCCGGTATGGGTCGCGAGCGGGTGACGCGCGCGCTAGAGATCGCAGAGAGTTGCGGGCCACTTCGCATGGTGCTATCGGTGGGATATGCGGGCGGTTTGCATGCTGGCATGGAGACGAATGCTTTGTCATGGCCCGCAGCAGTCATCGATGCAGAAACTGGCCAGCATTTCGCGTGTGAAACGGGAAGCGGTACTCTAGTGACGGCGGACCACGTCGTCGACCACAAGGAAAAGCTACTGCTGGCGAAACTGTGGAATGCTGACCTTGTCGACATGGAAGCGGCAACTGTAGCAAAATTGGCACAGGCTCGTGGCCTGCCATTTCGTGCGCTACGCGTGGTGAGTGATGATTTCCAGGAGGTCTTGCCGGATTTCAATCGTTTCATCAACGCGCGCGGGGAGTTTCGCGAGGCGGCCTTTGCCGGTTACGTTGTATTGCATCCATGGATGATTCCGACGGCGATCCGTATTGGGCTGCACTCGGCCCGCGCTTCGCAAACGATGGCAAACGCATTACGAGAACTCTTAGAACAGGCAGAATAAAATGGGAACTGTGACAGTTGCAAGCCCTTCCACTTCAGAAAAAATCCCTGCAACCATGCGGGCAGCCGTCTATCGCGGTGTGAATGACATTTGCGTAGAGACAGTGCCTGTGCCAGAAATTGGGCCGGGAGAAGTGCTGGTGCGCATTCATACCTGTGGCATTTGCGGTACCGACCTGAAAAAGATCCGTTCCGGCTCGCATTCCGCGCCAAGAATTTTTGGACATGAAATGGCCGGCACCATTGCGGCGGTCGGCGATAACGTTCAAGGTTGGCGCGTCGGCGACCGCGTAATGGCGTTTCATCATATTCCCTGCGGAGACTGCTACTACTGTCGCAAAAAAACATTTGCCCAGTGCGGAATGTACAAGCGGGTTGGCTGTACGGCGGGCTTTGAGCCTTCCGGTGGAGGCTTCGCGGAATACATTCGCGTGATGGACTGGATCGTCGCGCGGGGTATTGTGCGCATACCGGATACTGTTTCTTTCGAGCAGGCAGTTTGGATCGAGCCGGTGAATACCTGCTTCAAAGCGGTCCGCAATCTGCGCCTGGCGACCGATGAAACGGTGCTTGTCATTGGCCAGGGGTCGATTGGGATTTTGCTAGCTTTGCTGGCCAGACAAACTGGCGCGACGGTGCTGACATCCGATCTGTATCCTTCGCGACACGCTTTAGCCGCAACTTTTGGCTTGAACCATCCCATTCATGCTGGGGAAGAAGATGTAGTGGCAGTCGCGAAGAAAAACACCGAGGGTCGCGGCGCAGATGCGGTCATCGTTGCTGTCCCTGGAAACGCATTGATCCGGACTGCGATGGAGGCGGTGAGTCCTGGAGGCAAAGTGTTGCTGTTCGCCGCGACGCAGCGCAGCGAAGTAGTAATCGATCCCGCATCCGTGTGTATGGATGAGAAGTCCTTGCTTGGGTCCTACAGCTCTTCAGTGGATGTGCAGGAGGAAGCGGCGCAGTTGGTGCTGGACGGCCCCAGGAATGGTTTCGACCTGACGCGCTTGATCTCGCACCGTTTTCCGTTGGAACAGGCAGCAGAGGCGATTGCATTCGCTTCAGAACCCAGAGCTGATTCCATGAAGATCGTGATCCAGCCCTCGCGCAATGCGCCGATGGCGTGGAAGGAATCCTAATGGAAACATCCGCGAAGATAAAAAATATATGTATGCCCGTGGAAATGAATGCTGCCGTCTTGCACGGCAAAGAAGATTTACGGATTGAGCGGTTGCCGGTCCCGCATGCCGGGGAGGGCGAGATTGTGGTGCGCGTGCAGTCTGTGCTCACCTGCGGAACCGATCTTAAGGTGTATCGTCGCGGATATCACGCGAAGATGCTACAACCACCCATTTCCTTCGGGCATGAGTTGGCAGGCAAAGTTTCTGAGGTGGGCGCGGGTGTTACCGGTTTCGATGTAGGAGATCCTGTTGTCCCGCTCAATTCCGCACCTTGCGGGAAATGCTATTTCTGCCAGCATCGGCAGGAAAATCTTTGCGATGACTTGTTGTTCAACAATGGAGCTTATGCTGAATACATTCTGATTCCGGCGCGGATTGTAGAAAAGAACACGCTGCATGTTCCTGAGCGCGTGCCGTTGGAACATGCCGCCATGACTGAACCGCTGGCCTGTGTCTTACATGGCATGGATGAGATTGGCGCGCAGGCTGGCGACCAGATCGTTGTGATTGGCGCTGGACCGATTGGCCTGATGTTCGTCCATCTGGCCGCGCTCATGGGCATCGAGGTCATCTCAGTCGTGAAACGCGCTGAGCAGGTGGCGTTGGCCCGTTCGCTTGGCGCGAAGCATGTCGTCCAAACCACCGAGACCGATGACGTGATTGCTGCCGTTCGCGCCCTGACTCCGCAAGGACGCGGGGCCGATGCGGTCATCGAGGCCGTAGCATTGCCAGAAACCTGGCAGTGGGCCGTCGATATGGTGCGCAAAGGTGGCGTGGTGAATTTCTTTGGAGGATGTGCTGCGGAAACTACGGTAGCGCTGGACACAAATCGACTGCATTACAGCAATCTCACATTGTGTTCGAGCTTCCATCATCGTCCATCGGTTTGTCGTCGAGCATTCGAATGGATCGCCAGTGGACAGTTTGCCTGCGAGAAATTTTTGACTGGACGCGCTCCGCTTGAAGAGCTTGTTTCGGCCCTTGAGCAACTGATGCGGCGCACCAACGACATAAAAACGGTAATACTGCCGACGGCAGATTTTCCAGTGAAGGCAGCCTATGAACGCTAGTGGCCTGCGAGAAACGGAAACCACCGTTGACGCGTTGCTACTGGCAGGCTGGCAGAAGCTTCCCGCGCAATATAGACTGCCACAGCGCATACCTACGCTGGCGGAGGCGCAGGCATTCTGCCGACAACTTGCGGAATCCCACTATGAAAATTTTCACGTCGCCACATGGTTTCTCCCAAAGCGGCTGCGTCATCATTTCCAGAGTATTTACGCGTACTGCCGCATTGCGGACGACCTGGGAGATGAGGTGGGAGATGCGCAGCAATCGCTGGCGCTGCTAAATTTCTGGGACCGCGAACTGGATGCCTGTTATCGAGGCGAGGTACACCATCCTGTATTCGTAGCTCTGGCGGAGACGGTTCGCGTTTGCAATATTCCGAAGCAAC
>JAJYGR010000332.1 GCA_021790655.1 Acidobacteriota bacterium
GATGGTCGAAGGCTACCAGCAGGCGCTTGCCGCGCAGTCCGGCCACAAGCAGAACAAGGAGAACCTCGCCCAACCTGTCAAACTGATGATGAAGCAGGCGCTGCACCGCAAATGGCGTCATCTGGCTGCGGAGCGGATCGACAATGTGCGCCCCAACATTCCGCGCGGGAAACGCTTCTGGCCACTCACCCGCGAGGAAAGCCGCGAGATGGAACGCCTCTTCAAATCGGAAGAAGCGCGGCGTCTCGTCACCAGCCTGCACAATCGCGATGACCACGATGAAGTCTCCGTGCTGGACGCTGCCTATTGGATGAAAGGCTGTAGCTCGCTGGGGCGGCTGCGCTTCGCTGTTCTATTGCAAGTCGGCGATGGCGACCATCGCGATGGCGGCCTTTGCCTGATGGACATTAAAGAAGCGGTCCAGGCCGCTGCGCCGCGTTCCTCCCGCGCGCGAATGCCGCGCGACAATGCCCAGCGCGTGGTGGAGGGCGCGCGTCATCTGTCGCCATTTTTAGGAGAGCGCATGATGGCAACGCATTTTGCCGACAAGACGGTTGTCCTGCGCGAGTTGCTTCCGCAGGACCTGAAGCTGGAACTCGACCGGCTTACCCGCGATGAGGCCAAGGCCACCGCGCGCTTTCTGGCGCAGGTCGTCGGCAAGGCACACGCGCGGCAGATGGATGAAAAAACGCGAGAGAAATGGCGCGCGGATTTAGACCGCAACCGCTCGAAAAATCTCGATGCCCCATCGTGGCTCTGGTCGAGCGTCGTCGAACTGATTGCTAGCCACGAGGTGGCATACCTCGAGCATTGCCGAAAGTACGCCATGCAATCTGCGTGAGATTCACCGCATGTTTTGGAAAGAGTAATCTGGGTGCCCCATATGCGCCGCGCTCTCTGCGGCTCATGTGGGGGGCTTGTAAATCCCATCTCAAAATCGAGACCTGGGGCACACAAACATGGAACTTCTTCTTCTATTTCTATGCATTCGTAGTAGAGCTGAAATTTGGGGCTTTCTCTTTCTTCTCAAAGGCAAATCTCAGCAGGAGAGAAACAATGGTTAAAACGTAGATTAAAAGCGTTGCATAATCCACGTAGTTCGGGGTCTTTGGAGCCGCAGACGCTACAACTGCGCGCAAAGCCCAAAGAAACAAGAAGTGGGCTGCAACAAGACCGCCTACATTTGTCCGAGTGCTAGTTAGCACCACTGCAACACTGGCAATCAGAGCTGTGATCATGATTAGAATCGCTAGATTGCCGGTAAACGACGGGCGCCCGATGATTAGCGCGAACCGGTGACGTTTCCAGGTCGCAGGATCGGACATTTTCAACGGATGCCCCAACCAATCTGGCCTAGGATTTGCGTACTTCGCAGACCAACGAGCTAAATCGATCGCTGTGGCAGGTCTGAAAGTGTACCCTGGGACAGCAAAAGAGTAGCTAATAGCACCCTCCTGCACAGGTACAGATGGCAGGCTTCTCCCGTTGTTATCAAGGAGCACCTTCTCCCCAACAGCACCAATCAACAGATATTGGTCAAATGGATATTTGCTCGGGTCTCCGAGAATCTGAAATACGACTACCCCCTCCGCAGGCGGACTTGGTTCCATTGGCCCGGTGTCGGCGGCGTTAATGTAAGCATGAAATGGAAGATCGTAATTTATCCCAAAAATCTGAAAATCAGTTGACAAGTCCTTCACTAAGAGTGGCCCAAACGAAAAGCTGCAATGATCCTTGGCTGGTTCATCTAAGGGTGGAAGATAATCGCAATTAGGTGCTCCCGGCTTACTGACGAAGTTAACGCTGAATAATTCATGAAATAGAGGCTCGATGGCTAGTTGAGCGTTGTGGTCGTCAGGATCAATGGACTGCACTGTTAAGTGATAACCGAGGCCGATCATGTGTTCGTATCCGAGATGTGGATCGATCGTACTCTCCCTAGCTGACCTCGCGAGGATGACGACTAAGAAGACAAGTATGAACAGCGCAATTAAAATCAATCCATACTTCCTGAAAGACTCAATGTCTTGTCTATCCAAAGATCGGCCTCCCTAGATATTTATGTCTTGTCAAAGTATTCATTGTTGCCGGGGTGCCCCATTCGCCGCGGCGAACCCGCGTTTTGTGCGGGGAGATGTGGGATGGCACACTCCCTCGCTGCGCTCTCTATCTCTTTCCCAGATGAGCCGCAAAGTCCGCGGCGCATCTGGGGCACCCGGATCAAATTCTTATAACGCCTCATTAAAACGCAGCCAACTCCACCATGGCTTTTCGCAAATCTTCGGGCTGGGGCAGGATGGCGTCTTCGAGCAGTGGCTGATAGGCGACGAACATATCTTTCGCGGCGACGCGGCGCACTGGGGCGTCCAGGTCGTCGAACAGTTCGTCTGCGATGCGGGCAGCGATTTCAGCCCCGTAACCCCAACTCATCATGTCCTCATACGCGACGAGGACGCGGCTGGTTTTGCGGATGGAGGTGGCAATCGCTTCCCAGTCATACGGGCTAAGCGTGCGCAGATCGATCACTTCGACATCGAGCGAGTTTTCGCGCTCGGCGCGCTGCGCGGCCTGCAATGCGCGCGGCACGACAGCGCCGTAGGTGATGACGGTGAGCTGCTTGCCGGGGCGCACGATCTTCGCCTTGCCGAATGGAATGCAATAGTCCGGGCCGGGATAGGGCGCGCGACCATAGGTCTCGCGATAGAGCCGCTTGTGCTCAAGGAACAGGACCGGATCGTCGCAACGGATCGCGGTGCGCAGCAGGCCGTTGGCGTCGAGCGCATTGGACGGGTAGACGACGCGCATGCCCGGTGTGTGGGTGAAGATGCTCTCGCCGGACTGCGAATGATAGATGGAGCCTCCAGTAAGATAGCCGCCAATGGCGACGCGAATCACCGCCGGACACGAGAAGGTCCCATTGGAGCGCCAGCGGATGACGGGCAGTTCATTGCGCAACTGATGCATAGCGGGCCAGATGTAGTCGAAGAATTGGATTTCGGCGACAGGCTTCATGCCGCGCGTGGCCATTCCAATGGCGCGACCGACGATGTTGGCCTCCGCCAGCGGCGAATTGAAGACGCGGTCCGGGCCGTAGGCGGTTTGCAGCCTGGCGGTCAGCTTAAAGACGCCTCCCTTCCCTTTCACCATATGCTCCTTCAAGCTGCTTTCGCGGCTACAGTCGGCGACATCTTCGCCGAAGACGACGATACGCTCGTCACGGCGCATTTCGTCCCGCAGGCAGGTGTTGATCAGGTCCGCCATAGTTCGTTCCCGCGTGTCGTCGGTATTGGCTGGCTGCGTCTCGAACACTGGCCCGGTCGGGTCAACGTCCTCGGAGTAAATATGCAGCGGCAACGTCTTCGGCGTAGGCAGCGCGGCGCGCAGGACGGCCTCGGCTGCGATGCGGACCTCTTCGTCCACTTCATGCTCCAGCTTCGTGATGCCCGCTTCGTCGAGGATGCCTTCGCGCAGCAGCCGCATCTGCAAGCGCGGCAGCGGGTCGCGCATGGCGTCGGCCTGCCGCTCGGCTTCCGAGCGATACGCGCGCTCATCATCCGAAAGCGAATGCGAATATGGCCGGATCACGTGCCCATGCACAAACGCTGGCCCCTGGCCGGAGCGGCAATAGGCGACCGCTTCCTGCATCGTCCGATAGCATTCCAGCGGATCGGTGCCGTCAATTTCCGCAAAGTAAAAATTCGGAAAATTGGCGACCAGCTTTGAGATGTTGCCGCCGGAAGTGTTGACTTCGACCGGCACGGAGATGGCGTAGCCATTGTCTTCCACAACAAAAAGCACTGGCAGCTTCAGGTTGGAAGCGGTATTCAGCGATTCCCAAAATTCACCCTGGCTGGTAGTGCCGTCGCCGAGTGAAACATAGACGACTTCATCGCCGTGGAATTTGACGTCTTTGAAGACGCGGTAATCGGCTGCCAGTTTCTCGGAGATGTCCGGCCTTTTGGCTGCCTCTGGATGCCGCGTAAAGTAGCGTCCTGCCTCTGCGCAACCCACCGCCTGCAGCAACTGAGAGCCGGTCGGCGAAGACTGCGTAACGATATTGAGGCGCGGGCTGGCCCAGTGCGAAGGCATCTGGCGGCCGCCGCTGGCCGGGTCCGCCGCTGCGCCGACGGCCTGCAGCAGCATTTCTTCCGGCGTGACCCCAAGTGCCAGACATAACGCCCGGTCGCGATAATAGGGATAGAACCAGTCATGGCCGGCCTGGAGCGACATTCCGGCAGCCAGCAAAAGAGCTTCGTGCCCGGCGCCGGAGATCTGGAAAAATATCTTCTGCTGCCGTTTGAGCATGATTTCGCGGTCGTCCATCCGACGGGACAGATACATCCAACGGTACATTGCGAGCATCCTCTCAGCAGAAAGTTCCTGAGTATCGGAGGATGCGGTTCCGGCGGTCATCGTGCGAGTTTGTGCCATGCGTCATCCTCTTCGTTCGAATTTCCAGCATCCGGCGCGCTGTATGTAGAACCGGGTATTGTAGCGACTCATTGGTGGATTTGTCAGCCGCTTTCCTCAGCATAAGGAATTTTAGGCGATGCGTCTTGTATTCCTTCCACGAATTTGCTATGCACAGCGGGCGGAGAGTTGCCAGATCCAGTGCGAACAGGGTAAGCATGTAAGGACACCTTGCTCTCAGGAGGTTTCCATTGACCCCAATTTATCTACATGGTGTAATGAGCAGTTTCGAAGAGATTCATGCTGATGTTTCAGCTGTTTTTGCCAATGTGGTTGATATCTTTATTAAGTAGACGGATCGAAGTACATCCGACTATAGAATGGTCGGCATTTTTCGCTTGCAGTAAGCCGGATTGAGACCCAATCGGGAGCTGCCCAGGTGTGAACTTTTATGTGCGCATTCGATCGGGATGCGATTGTGTAAAGAGTAGCGTAACTATTTTGGAGGCAAACTGAATGCACCACTTTTTTCTGGCTGCGAGTTTCTTGTGGCAAA
>JAJYGR010000359.1 GCA_021790655.1 Acidobacteriota bacterium
TGGATAAATGGATACATGCGGCAGATTTACCTGTGTACTAAGTATATGCGACCGCATGGCCTTACGCTTTCATTCCTCCCGGCTCACTCACTATGATCAATATCGTCCAACCCATACATGATCTTTCGAGCGGCATCCATGAGCAACGATGACTCCGACTGATAATCGAGACCTGAAACGTTTCCTCACTCGCGAGCAGATCCAACAGCGCGTTACCGAGATGGGAGCGGACATCAGCCGCGACTTTGCAGGGCAGACGATTGTGCTGATTGGCGTTCTTAAAGGCGCGGCCATCTTCCTTGCCGACTTGGCGCGCGCCATTACGGTCGACTGTACCTTTGACTTTGTCGCGGTATCCAGTTACGGAAAATCCAGTCGTTCGAGCGGCGCGGTACGGCTTCTCAAGGACCTGGATCATCCAATAGAGGACCGCAATGTAATTCTGGTGGAAGACATTCTGGATACTGGATTGACGCTGGATTATCTGCGCGACAAGTTGCTTTTACAAAAGCCATCCATGCTGAAAATCGCTGCATTTCTGGACAAACCATCACGACGACTACGGGAGATTAAAGCGGATTACGTCGGCTTTTCCATGCCGGACGAGTTCGTCATTGGCTATGGCATGGATCACTCCGAACGCTATCGAAACTTGCCGGACGTCTGTTTTATGCCAACAGACGCAGAAGAGTAGTACTCTAACCGCGGCACATAAAACTGCGGCATGTCTTCCTGAAAAGGAAGTTGACCGCATCGCCGCGCTGAAGTCCCGATTGGAATGCTAATGATGAGTGTTTCGCTTTCTACCTTCCCCGCAAATGCAGCAGAAGAATTTGACACGGCAAGATTTGATACCGCTAGTTGCGCCGCGCACGCGTTGCACGACTGGCAAAGTCTGGCCGCAACGCTCGACCACACATTGCTGCGACCCTCGGCCACTTCAAACGACATCATTCACTTGTGTGAGGAAGCCGCGCACTTCCACTTCGCCTGCGTCATGGTAAATCCCTACTGGACGGCCCTGGCACATTCTGCGCTGGCAGGTACCGGTGTGTTGGTCGGTACTGTGGTGGGATCCCCCCTCGGCGCATCTCTGACGCGCAGCAAGCGCGAGGAGGGGGACGCGCTGCTGCGCCTTGGCGCACGCGAACTGGACATGGTGATGAACATCGGCGCCCTGAAAAGCGGCGACAATGCGACAGTACGCAACGACGCGCGGGCCATAGTGGAACTGGCGCACGACGCGGGCGCGCGGGTGAAAATCACGCTCGAAATGTGCTTGCTGACAATGGAAGAAAAACTGCGCGCTTCTGAAATCTGCGTGGCCGCTGGAGTGGACTATCTGAAGACCAGCGCTGGCTTTTCCTCCGGCGGCGCAACGGAGGAGGACGTGAGTCTTCTGCGCGGAGTGGCAGGGGGACGATGCGGAGTTAAGGCCGCCGGCGGCATTCGCACTCTGGAAGCAGCACAGTCCATGCTGGAAGCAGGTGCAGATAGGATCGGGACTTCCTACGGCGTGGCGATTGTCCAGGCGTATCGTCTACGCAACGCTGAAAGTAAGTAAATAGTTGCAAAACTTCATCGGCAATCATCATCCACGCCCGCGGCCTGAACGTTTCTGAGTTCACCATACACTTGACCGTTCATAGTGTCGGCCACTACACCAACGGGACGGGTCAAAATCGCCCACTACGATATCCTGAATAGCTGAGCATGAGTTCGAACAAACGCAAATCCGCGCTCGAGATGGCCGCCGTCGGTCAGCCAGAAACTGCGACTGAAGGGCCGCCCGCGATTGCCTTGTCGCAGGCGCAACCGACTGGAGAACACCACACTTACGAAGGCGACTACCGCCCCGCATCCCAGGAACTTCCAGCCCGCGCAGAGCCACGGGGTGACTCCCTGCAAATCGACTTTCTCACCCGGTTGGCAGATGCGCTGAACACCACGCTGGATCTGCAAACTCTGCTGCATCGCGTCGCAGACCTGGTGCGCGCAGTGATCGATTACCGCATCTTTGCCATCCTTTTACTGAATGACCGTACCAATGAACTGCGTATGCGCTTTCAGATCGGTCATAAACCGGAGGTGGAACGCATGCGCATCCGCCTGGGCCAGGGAGTGGTCGGCCAGGTTGCGGAACGTCGCGAAGCAATGCTCATCAACGATGTGAGCACGCTTTCCAATTACATTGACGTCAATCCAGAGGTGCGTTCGGAGTTGGCAGTTCCTCTGGTGACAAAAAACCGCGTGATCGGCGTCATCGATATCCAGTCCGAGCAGGCGGATTATTTTCGCCCGGAACACCTGCATCTATTGCAGTTGACGGCGTCGCGTGTGGCCATCGCGGTCGAGAACGCGCGTCTTTACACGCGTATTTCGCGACAGGCGCAGACACTGGAGCTGCTGCATGAAATTAGCCGCGAACTGACTTCAATTCTCGATCCCGACCAACTGCTGGAGCGCGTTGGCAATCTGCTACAGCGCGTGATTCCCTATCAGATGTTCGCGATCTGGATGCTGGATGAAAAGCGAAATATGCTGATCCATCGCTTCTCGATTCGCTTTGGCAAAACGAACTACTCGTTTTCCGATCCTGTACCCATCCAGCGTGGCCTGATCGGCGCAGCGGTCAGCAACCGCCAGACCATTACGGTAGGCGACGTACGGCACGATCCGCGCTACATCATGGTGCATCCAGAAACACGGTCTGAGATGGCGGTGCCGCTCATCTACAAAGGAAAAGTCCTGGGCGTGCTGGACCTCGAACACACACGACCGAATTTCTTTACTGACGACAACCTGGACGCTGTCAGTACGCTGGCTGCACAGCTTGCGATAGCGATTGAGAACGCCAGCCTCTATCAACGACTGGCGCAGGAAGAGCAGCGTCTCGAAGATGACCTGGCGATGGCGCGGAAGGTCCAGTTTCGCCTGATGCCGCAGTCCACGCCAGAGCATCGGCATGCCGAACTGGCAGCGCGTTTTGTGCCAGCGCGTACTATCGGGGGCGATCTTTACGACTTTCTCGACTACGGAGATGGCCGGACTGCGATTGTCCTCGGAGACGTCAGCGGCAAGGGCGCAGCGGCGGCGCTGTATGCCGCGCTGGTAAGTGGCATCATGCGTTCCCTGGCAGCACAACGGCCTTCCCCAGCGCAGATGCTGGCTGCATTGAATGAACAGTTACAGGAACGCAAACTCGACGCGCAATATGTCACGATGCTGTTTGCAATCTGGAACGACCACGACAAAACATTGCAGATTGCGAATGCCGGCGCCTGCCAGCCACTGCTCTGCCGGAACGGTCACGTGGAACCGATCCAGGCCACAGGCATTCCTCTCGGAATGTTTCCCGATGTGGACTACGAAGAGTTCACCCTCTCAACCCAGCCGGAAGACATGATGGTATTTTTTTCCGACGGCATGATAGACGCAGAAAACGATCGCGATGAAATGTTTGACATGGAAAGGTTGACCGCGGTCCTTGCAAAATATCGTCAATGTTCTGCGAGCACCATCGTCAGCAGCATTCTGAAAGCTGTTTCGTCTTTTCAGGGCAGCGTGGAGCACTTTGATGATGAAACAGTGATCGCGCTGCGGGTCGTGGACGAAAACACGCAGAGCGAATGCTAATTCGCCAGCGCGTTGTATTGCGTCCCATCTGTGCTCACGGACTTTACCAGCGCTCGAATCCGTAGTAGCTCCTGTTCCAACAAAGCGCGTTCTGGAGCATTCGCTCCCATTAGTTGCAAATACGTTTCCAGTTCATCTGCGGCCAGCGCATATTGATTTACCGCCAACAATGCGCTGGCACGCAGCAGGAGCAATGGCGCGAATGTTGGCGGTGCGTTCAGCGCCGCGCGATTGCTCCACTCCAGTGCCGACAGGGCGTGGTCCTGCCCGGCCTCTGCCCTCGCCCACTGGTACGCCACTTGCCACGTCGCCTGGTCCTGCTGCTGCACATTGCCGAGCGCTGTCGCAGCATCCACATACTCGCCAAGATGGTTGTCTGCGGTGGCGAGAATCACCCACGCTTTTTCTTCCGCAGGATCGATTCGCACGGCATCTGCGGCTTCTTGATGCGCTCTTTCATACTGCTGTTGCTGGAGTGCTGCCGTGGCCGCCAGCGCTCCAGCATCGGCAAATTTCGGGTCGAGATGCATCGCGCGAAGCGCATGCTTCTCGGCAGAGACCGCCTGCCCCTCATGCAGCTCCCGCGCTGCCTGTAGGTACCACTGCATAGCTTTTGGTGGAACTGCCGCCTCAGCTCCCATCGGATGCGCATTGTCGCGATTGTCCTCAGCACTCTGTCCTGTCGTTTGCGCTATGGCGCCTGAGTTGGTATTTTTTGCTAATGCAGGCGGAATGCACAAACAACTCAGCACGACCATCAACACGATTATGATTTTGTACATCGGAAGACTTACCTCCACACGGTTGTACTGTGGAAACAGCAGCATGTTCCGGCTTCAGTATTGCGGCGAAGGCGCGCGATTGAGGCGGAAGAATCGACTCACGGTACGATGAGATTTCCGGTTTAGACCACGAGTTCCGAAATGGAACGGGCGGAATGTCATCACCCGCATTCCGAGACATGCAGGAAAAACCCAAGGAGAATATTTCTTTGTCGCAAGCGAAGCAGTCAGCAATCTCCGGCTCCACATCGACCCGTCTCATTTCTCCCGCGCGCAATGTACTCGGCAGTTTGCGTTTACCCGGGGACAAAAGCATCTCGCATCGCTACGCCATGCTGGCTGGCTTCGCCGAAGGTGCCTCGCACCTGAGAAATTTTTCCAGCGGAGCCGACCCGCACAGCACGCTTGCCTGCATGGAGCAGCTGGGAGCGCGAGTCGAGCACAAAGATGACGGCAGAATTGCAGTCACGGGTTGCGCAGGCATATTCAAGGAACCAAAGTCTGCGTTGGACTGCGGCAACTCCGGCTCTACCATGCGT
>JAJYGR010000254.1 GCA_021790655.1 Acidobacteriota bacterium
CGAAACACGCAGGTTCGACTCCTTCAGATACTGCACGCTCAACCCCGTCATCTGGCTCAATTTCTGCGCGACCTGGTCCTCCCCCGTGGCGCTCAGGTTCTGCCCTTGCGCCAAGGCTTCGGCATAAGGCCCGCGAGCATAGGTGCGGACTTGCTCCAGAAAAGTCTTCAGGTCCGACGGCTTATTGGCCAGCTTATCGTGATACCAGGCAATCGCGGCGTAGGACGGCAGGCCGTTGATGTACTCATCGTCGAGGCCGGGCGCGTGCTCATTGTGGTTCAGGTTCGACGACACCAGTACTACGCCGTTGAGTGCAATCCCGCTTTTCTCCAGCGAATAGGACAACGCCGCCGAGCGCGTCGCGCCATAGGATTCGCCGATCAGAAACTTCGGCGAATTCCACCGCTGGTTCACCGTAATATATCGCGCGATGAAACGGTTGAAGGCCAGCACGTCCTGATCGACGCCCAGAAACTCCTTGAGCGTTCCCGTGGCGACGGGCTTGGAAAACCCGGTGCCCATGGCGTCGATAAATACCAGGTCTGTTTTGTCGAGCAGACTGTATTGATTCGGCACCAAATGGTACGGTGCAGGCGGAGTTGCCTGGGGGCTGTCCGTTTCAATGCGCATCGGCCCGAACGATCCCATGTGCAGCCACATGCTCGATGACCCCGGACCGCCGTTATACAGGAAGGTTACCGGGCGCGTCTTCGGCTCCACGCCGTCCTGGGTATAGGCGACGTAAAAGAAGCTGCCATAGGGCTTGTCCTGCGCATCGCGGACAATCAGGGTGCCTGCCGTGGCGGTGTAATGGATCGTCTGCCCATTCAGCGCCAGCGTGTGGTGTGTCACCGAGTTCCGCTCTTGCGGTATCGGCGCAGGTTTGCCGGTATCGGCAGCAGGCGCTGCATTGTTGGCCGCATCGGGCTTGCCGTTTTGCGCCCTGCTGGTAGTACCTGCCAACAAGACGGACAGACATACAAGAGCAAAATATCGCTGCTTCACGGGCATTCTCATAGGTGACTTCATCCTCTGGAGAACCACTAATATCAAGCGCGACTACTGCGTCACGGCGGTGGAGTAGAACTGCGCCAGATCGCCCTTCAGTTGCTTCAGGGCGTCTACATTCAGATAAATCATGTGGCCAGAGGGATAGTAGCTAAACCGGATGTTCTTGCGCAGGGTTGGGTCCAGTTCCATGTGGGCAATGTCGTACTCGGTCTCAAAGAATGGCGTTGCCAGATCGAAATAGCCATTGGCGGAGAAAAGCTGCAAATGCGGGTTCTGCCGCATGGCCGCCCCTAAATCCAGCGCGACATCGGGCCATAGCTCGCGGCCCCGACCACCGCCACCGTCCGGCGGCGTATGCTTCCAGTCCCATTGGAAGTTGGGGCCGCGACCGTTGACTTTGTATTCCTCGTCGCTGGAATACTTGAGTTCATCCGCCAGATAGCTGTGAAAGGCGGCGACAAACGCCCCGGTGATCCCCGTGCTCGATGGATCGTAGGTGGGTACCTCGCCCACCGCATCCATATCGATGCCTTCAAAGCGCGCGTCATAGCGGCCCAGCGTGCGCCGGTCGTCGCGCATCAGTTCCTTGCGAAAGTCCGACGCCGAAACGCGCAGGTTCGACTCCTTCAGATACTGCACGCTCAACCCCGTCATCTGGCTTAGCTTCTGCGCGACCTGGTCCTCCTCCGTGGCGCTCAGGTTCTGCCCTTGCGCCAAAGCTTCGGCATAAGGCCCGCGAGCATAGGTGCGGACTTGCTCCAGAAAAGTCTTCAGGTCCGACGGCTTATTGGCCAGCTTATCGTGATACCAGGCAATCGCGGCGTAGGACGGCAGATTGTTCATATAGTCGTTGTCGAGGCCGGGCGCATGCTCGTTGAAGTTCAAAATCGACGACACCAGGACCACACCGTTGAGTGCAATCCCGCTTTTCTCCAGCGAATAGGACAACCCCGCCGAGCGCGTGGTGCCGTAGGACTCGCCGATCAGAAACTTGGGCGAATTCCACCGCTGGTTCACTGTAATGTACCGCGCGATAAAGCGGTTGAAGGCCAGCACGTCCTGATCGACGCCAAAATAATCTTTCAGCGTCGCCTTGCCCACAGGTCGGGAGAAGCCAGTGCCCATGGCGTCGATAAACACCAGGTCTGACTTGTCGAGCAAACTGTATTGATTCGGCACCAAATGGTACGGTGCGGGCGGAGTTGCCTGGGGGCTGTCCGTTTCAATGCGCACCGGCCCGAACGATCCCATGTGCAGCCACATGCTCGATGACCCCGGACCGCCGTTATATAGGAAGGTTACTGGGCGCGTCTTCGGCTCCACGCCGTCCTGGGTATAGGCGACGTAAAAGAAGCTGCCATAGGGCTTGTCCTGCGCATCGCGGACAATCAGGGTGCCTGCTGTGGCGGTGTAATGGATCGTCTGCCCATTCAGCGCCAGCGTGTGGTGTGTCACCGAGTTCCGCTCTTGCGGTATCGGCGCAGGTTTGCCGGTATCGGCGGCTGGAGCTGCATTTTTGACCGCATCGGGCTTGCCGTTTTGCGCCCTGCTGGTAGTACCTGCCAACAAGACGGACAGACATACAAGAGCAAAATATCGCTGCTTCACGGGCATTTCGGTTCGTGGCCTCCAAGGGATTGGTAGATGAGACGAATGAAGAAGACGAAAAGACGCATTCCTGGCTAGGCTTGCCACTTCCTCCTTTGGTACTGAATGGCAACACTTTTGCGCGTCGTGGGCGGATTTCCAGCAGTGTGGTCCGCTGTAGCAGGCCACACCTTACTTGACTGATGCACTCGAATAGCATGTCAGCCGCGCCATACCTTGCTATTTCGCCTGGGTAGACGGTGGTGATGGTCCCTTTGCAGCCGCCGGTCTGGCAACCAAGTCTGTCTTCGGGTGCTGGGGCAGAACCAAAGCCGGAAGCGGATTCTGGTTGAAGTCGAAGTCGTTGGTCAGATCGCCTAAGATGGGAACATCTTCGCGCACCGTCGGTCTGGGATCGGGCCTCCCGTCGGTTTTTGGATTGAGCCGCAATCCACCCAGAAAGTCGTCCTCGATGAACTTCAGATATGCGTCGAAGCTGAGTGTCTGATGGTCAATGAAATGGGGCTTGGCATAGGGCGAAATGATCATGGCCGGGACCCGAAGTCCATATCCATTTCCATCCACCACCGGGGGTATCACATGGTCGTAAAAACCACCCCAGTCATCCCAGGCAAGAAAGATGGCGCTGTCCTTCCAGTCCGGCCCCTGCATGACAGCGTTGATCAGACCTGTTACCCAGCTCTGGCCGACGCTGACTGGGAAAGGCGGATGTTCGCTGACAATCTCCGAAGGAGCGATCCAGGATACGGAGGGCAATGTGCCATCGTGGGCCTGCTTATAAAAATTCTCCAGAGGCTGAATGCGAGAAAGTTCGCCGTCATCTTTTACTGTGTCGAAAAAGGGTAGCGGGTTCCATATTCCCGGGGTTCGTGCGTTCAGTCTGGGACCTTGGGGACAGTTGATGGCAGCCATATCGTCGCCCGTACAACCGGGAGAGGTGCCCCGGACCACGTAGTAGCCCCAACTTACGTGGTGAGCGTGTAGCAGATAAGTCACATCCGTCCAGGCATAAATAGGTTCCGTGCCGAGAGGTCCATTCCGTTCACCGCCAAACTGATACGCCTTTTTGCTGTGCCCCCAAGCGGGCGGCGGTCCGGGTGCATCCAACTCGTTCATGCAACTCATCGGATCATCGTGCTTGGTGCAATAAGCCGACCATGCGGAGATTTCAAACAGGTGAGACGGCAGGCTCCAGGATGCATTCGGTTCGAACATGTGGTCTTGTAGTACGAAGGCGCGCGCATACGCCCAGTAATTGGGAATGTCCCGGCCATCGTGATATCCCATCACATCGGCCATCACGGAGTTGGTGCATGCGGGGTTGTCCGGGTCGTCGCAACCCTTACGTCCGCTTTCAGCCTGGGAAACGAATCCGTCCATCTTGCCGTTGTCGATATCTTTGAGGCTGGACGGTGCGAAATGTGGACCGCCTCCATTTGAGTCGTTAGTGTCATGGTAGGGACTCATGCACAGCCCGGTCTTTGGATCGGGGTTACAGACAGCAAAAGCTCCATCCTTCGTCGGGAAGCCAGCGGCTCCTGGGAAAGTTCCAAAGTAACTGTCGAACGAACGGTTCTCCTGCATGATGATAATTACGTGACGGATCTTATGAATTCCTGGAGGAATCGAAGAAGCGACCTGGGCCGAGGACTGGTTCTGGGCCATCAGGCAACCTGGAACAATCAGCAGCAGGGACGCTAGCGCATACAACCATGCGCACCTTGAAATAATGGGCACCCGAAAAGATTTCAAAAAAAATTGCGACGTGAAATTGCACGACATAAATTGCAATCTCCTCTTGGGCAATCAGTGTACTCACCGGTTGCAGAAATTTGCAAACCAAAAGTCCAGTCGGAACATTCCCGGTCGGAACATTCCCGGAATGATTGAAAGATCGCAGCCAAGGCGCAAAGGGCCAGCAGACTGGCCTCTGGCGGCGCGTTGGTGCGGCCTTTGCACTCACATTTGCCTTCCTATATATGTTGCAAAATACTTATTGCAAGGAGTATGCCTTTGACGGTGCGGCGAATCTTGCAAGACTCCGCACCGCCCCTTGAGTTGGATTGGGTTGTGTTGCACTCATGACCTCGGCAAAGGCCAAAACTTTTTCCGGCGAATTTTTGCCTGAATTTCTTTTCCATCTCCCTTTTCCATCTGCCAAGCACTTCCCGCAAACTCTTGTACTGGCTGGCTTTATCGGATGCCTTCCTTGATAGTTGAACATTGGCTGCGGACAACTTTTACAGTGGAAAATCAGCATTGACGCGGGTCTGAGATTCGAGGCGAAAGTTGTCCGGCGCGATCACTGCGGACAATTCATAAGAGCCGAT
>JAJYGR010000301.1 GCA_021790655.1 Acidobacteriota bacterium
CAAATTTTGCGTTGCATCGATATCTACTGCAACGGAGAGGAAAACCAGTTTGAATCAGACGATTTTTGTTCTCGAGGACGATCAGGATATTTCCCGGCTGGTGCAGCACAATCTGGAGGTCGCGGGCTTCGCGGTTCGCACCTTTGTCAGCCCAGCCGACGTACTTGCAGATGCCGAACGCAAGACACCCGATCTGTTTGTGCTCGACATTATGGTCCCCGGCGGAGATGGGCTGGACTTGTGCCGCCGCATACGCAAAAATCCCGCGCTGGCGATCACGCCGGTCATTTTTCTCACGGCACGGACCAGCGAAAGCGACCGAGTCCTGGGTCTGGAACTTGGCGCGGACGATTACATCACCAAACCTTTCTCCCCACGCGAATTGATTGCTCGCATCAAGGCAGTCTTGCGGCGTTTTGAGCGCCCAACTACACCGACCTCTTTGCGGTTCGACCAGGTCGAGATCGACGCCAATGCGATGCAGTTGAAGGTCGGCGGGGAACTCACGGCGACGACCGCTACGGAGTTCCGGCTGCTGGAATATCTGGCGCGTCATCCGGGCCGCGTCTTCAGCCGCGACCATCTGCTGGACGCCGTATGGGGCGATGCGCGCTTCGTGACTCCACGCTCTGTGGATGTGTATGTGCGCCGTATCCGGGAAAAAATTGAGGTAGACCCGGAGAATCCGCAGTATCTTAAAACAGTGCGCGGCGCTGGTTATCGTTTCGAGATGCCGAAAACGATCTGACAAACCCTGTCGCGATTTTCCGTTCGGGCAAGAGTGGCGACACATTGCGGTCCGGACCGTCCAATCGGAAGACACGAACGAAAGACTTTCCATGACGCGAAGAGTATTTTTCAAGCTGCTTACGGCGATGGTGTTGGTCCTGCTGGTCGCGGCTGGCATGCTGGACATCTCGCAGCAGCATATTCTTCAGGCTTATTTGCAGCACCAGATTGCGCATGGACTGCATGATCCTGCGCAGATGCAGGCCATTCAAAACACGCTGCATGTCGTCCGACGCAGTCTGTTATGGGCCACCTTGCTGGCCGTGCTACTGGCAACGCTGGTGGCGGCCCTACTTGCGCATGCCGTGGCGCGTCGTCTGGCGCGCATTGTAGAGTTTGCCGAACGATTGGCCGCAGGAGATTTTGCAGCGCGGATTCATGATACTGCCAGCGATGAAATCGCAGCGGTTGGCAAGGCGCTGGACGCAACCGCCAGCCGGGTGGAAGCCGCCTTTCGCGCGTTGGACGATAGTCGAAAAGAGATGGAAACCGTGCTCGACAGCATGGAAGAGGCGGTGATCGCCGTCGATGCGCAAAGTCGCATTCACTGGACCAATCGCGTGATGGAGCGGCTGATCGGCAATCCGATCCGTTCCGGCAATGCGCTGGTGCATACGGTGCGCGACCCGGACCTGCTGGCCTGCGTGGAGCAGGCGCTGCGCTTGCGCGCGACGGCCAAAGCGCGGGCGCTGGCGGTCGTGCCTGGGAAGATCTTCGAGGTCAGCGCAGCCCCCATGCTGGGCGGCAGCGCCGTTGTCGTGCTGCATGACGTAACAGAGATCGATCGCGTGGAAAAGACCCGCCGCGATTTTATTGCAAATGTCTCGCACGAACTGCGCACACCCCTTACCTCCATCACCGGCTATGGAGAAACAATGCTGGAGGAGGACAGCGGCCTTACCCCGCAGACTCGCGATTTCCTTTCCATCATCTGTAGTAACGCAGCGCGCATGACTAGGTTGACAGAAGATCTGCTGACGTTGGCCCGCATCGAATCTGGAGAGTACAAACTCAACCGCAGGCCCGTTGCAGCGGACCTGCTGGTGGCGGAAGCCTCCGCAATCCTGGCCGGTTTGCTGATGGATAAAGCGGTCACGCTGGAAAAGGCTGAGATGACGCATACCACAGTCATGGCGGATACAGACGCCATCCTGCAAGTGCTGTCGAACCTGCTGGAAAATGCGGTGAAGTATGGTGGGGGGGAGCGCGTTGTCGTCGGTTCGCGAGATGTTCCCGGTGCCGTGGAATTTTATGTGCAGGATTTTGGAGCGGGGATTGCCTCGGAACATCTGGATCGCATCTTCGAACGCTTTTACCGCGTGGACAAGGGGCGTTCGCGCGATTCCGGCGGCACGGGGCTTGGTCTGTCCATCGTCAAGCACATCATTCTGGGTCATGGTGGGACCATTCGAGCTGAGAGCGAGTTGAACCAGGGAAGCAAATTTTTCTTCATGCTTCCGATCGCTCCAGCCGAGCCAGTGGACGTTGCCAGCAAACAAGCGCAAGACAACGCAGCGCTGTAATTTACGTGGCTCCGACTCCTGTTACCCCCGGGGCAAATCTTCAGGTGAGTCGATGTCCCATGCGCCGTTGGGAAAATCAATTTCCTTCACTCGCAAGCCAGCCTGTTTCAGGACCGCGCGCGCGCCCTGATCTCCGTGGAGTTCCAGCAGCGCAGAAAATAACTTGCTGGGCACAACAACAGGTACACCCGAACGATTGGCATAGCAGGAAGCGGCGACGATCTCCGGCTCGGCGTAGTGAGTTGCCAGCAACTGCCGCAGATGTTCCGCTGAGAGCGCCGGTTGATCGCACACCATCAGCAGTGCTGCAGAAGCTTTCGGAAGCTGTTCCATCACTGCGCGAATTCCTTTGCGCAGGGAACTCGCCATACCTTCTGCCCAGTCCAGATTCAATAAAACAGTGCAGTTAATCAGTTGTGCGTCGTGCTGGATCTGTTCTGCAAGAGCGCCGAGCACAACGTAGACAGGGTCCGCTCCGGCCTCCTGCGCCAAACGTACCGCGCGATCGAGCAGTGTTTCTCCATTGAATTGAGCCAGGCGGAGCAACTGTTTCGGCTGACCAAGCCGTTGGGAAGCGCCGCCAGCAAGAAGGACTGCGGGAACCGGGGGAACCTTAGTGGATGGGTTGTTCGACATCGCTCGACTGCGCCTCATTCGATGCTTGCGGAGGACCATCCAGAGGGCATTGCGTGGGGATGTAGGGCCGCGCCGGAACAGCTTGCAGGGCCTCGGCAGACATGACGCGGGAAGCAGCAGCTTTGTTATGCAAGACTGCCTGGATTTCCGTGACAATGCTCAGCGCGACGGACTCCGGATTGTCGCCTCCCAGGTTAAGCCCAATCGGTGCATGCACGCGGCCCAGACATTCCTCTGGAGTCCATCCGAGTTGTTGTGCGGCTTCCGACAGCAGCAATTGGCTGCGATGCCGCGCGCCAAGCAGGCCCAGGTAGCGCAGCTTCAATGGCAACAGTTTGCGCAACAGATTCTTGTCCTGCTCAAAGCTATGCGTCAACATGGCCACGGCGTCGCGAGCAGTCAAATGTAGGTCGTCGAGGTTGGCAGCATCACCTGCCAGCGTCAACACCTGCTCGGCCTGTGGAAAGCGTGCCGGTTGCGCCAGCCATCCTCGCCCGTCGGCCACAGTAACGCGCCAGCCGAGGAGCCGCGCCATCTCTACCAGCGGACGCACATCGTCGCCAGCCCCCAGGATGACCAGCCTCTGCGGTGGACGAATCGCCTCCAGAAATATATTGCGCGCCACGCCACACACAGAAGTCGAAACTGTGTCGGCATCCGTCGCATCGATTGCCATCTCCTTGAGCCGGGCCAGCTTTGCTTCGTCAAGGCATGCACTTGAAAAAACTATGAAACCATCCTCGCGCAGGACCACCCGTGCGAACGCAGCACCGGGATGCTCTTGCGAAGGAAGGACCGTGGCGGAGAAAAAAGTTTCTCCGCGCTGCGCGGCTTCCAGCGCCAGCAGCATGGCCTGCGTCTCTGGGAGCGCCACTGGCTCCAGCAGCAGGTCGATCACGCCGCCACAACCCAATCCATAGGGAATTTCTCGATTTTCTTCAGGGATGCTTTCGTCGAATATCGTGGAGTAGGTTTTTACTGCGGCCCCATTGCGCGTCAGCCAGCGGGCCTTGCGGACCACTTCGCCCTCTAGACAGCCGCCGCTGATCGAACCGACATAGCTGTTTGCGTGGATGTACATGCGCGCGCCGGGCCGCCGATACGAGGAGCCATCCACGCGCACCAGGGTCGTCAGGACAGCAGACGGATCCTGTTCCTTCCGCCACATTGCAACGATTGCGCTACGTTCAGCCATAGTCGGTAACTCAAAACAGGGCCAGCGGACGAATTCCGCGTGCTGATTTGATGGTAAATGTTCGTTAACGGTGCGGCATGGGATGGATCAATTTTTTGTAAACTTTCATGCCTCTAAATCGCGCTCCTTCGCCGTACACAATGGTTCTAACAAGACTAGAATGAAGACATTATGGGAAATACCGTCAAGACTGCATTTCTTTTGACTCTGCTGACTCTGCTGCTCATCTGGATTGGTGGGCATTTCGAGGGGCGTAACGGCCTTATCTTTGGGTTCCTCCTCGCTGCCGGAATGAATTTTTTTACCTACTTCTACTCCGACAAGCTGGCGCTCAAAATGTACAAGGCGCAGCCCGTCACGCGGGAACAGTTGCCGCGCGCCTACGCAGTCGTCGAGCGTATGACGCAGCGCATGGGCATCCCCATGCCGAAGATGTACGTCATTCCCACGCAATCGCCAAATGCATTTGCGACCGGAAGAAATCCGAAGCACGCCTCGGTGGCGATGACGGAAGGCATTCTGGCGCTGCTGAACGATGAAGAGTTGGAAGGCGTCCTGGCGCATGAGCTTGGCCATGTACAGAACCGGGACATTCTTACCAGTTCCATTGCGGCCACGCTGGCGGGCGCGATTACGTTGATCGCGCGCATGGGCTATTGGGCGGCGCTGTTTGGCGGCTACGGAGGCGGCAAACGGGAGCGCGGCGGTGGCGTCAGTTCTCTTTTTATGTTGTTCCTCGCGCCGGTGGCTGCGATGTTGATCCAGTTGGCCGTGTCTCGCTCGCGAGAATATGAGGCAGACGCGACTGGCGCAAAGACCACAGGCAATCCTTATGCATTGGCTAGCGCGCTGGAAAAGATCGAAGCCTACTCGAAGCGTGTGCCATTGGTTGCATCTCCATCCAGCGCGCATTTATTCATTGCGCAGCCGTTGGTCGGCGGTGGCATGTTCACCAATCTTTTCTCCACGCATCCGCCGATGGAAAAGCGCATTGAAAGATTGATTGGCCGCAAGTCCGTGAATGGCCTGCAATAAGCTGGCGAATCCAACTGAAATGAAAGGAATGCTGCTATCGCAGCGCTGTGCTATGAAAACATTTGTGCGAAGTCTAATTTTGCTCTGCCTGGTGGTGTGGGTTGGGGGCCTGCTGTTCTTCGGCGCTGTGGTTGCGCCGGTCGCCTTTGGCTCGCTGATGCCGATGTTTCCCGATCCTGCCTTTGGCGTGCATGTTGCAGGAACCATGGTGCGCAACTCGCTGCTGCATCTGCACGATATCGGTTTAGTCAGCGGCCTTGTTCTGCTGGTGATGTGCATTGTGGAGCGCGTCGCGAAGATGACGCGACGTTCCATCGCCCCGCAACTTGTGCTGCTGGCGGTCATGATGGGCCTTACGGCGTATTCGCAGTTTTCCATCATTCCGCACATGGAGACGCTGCGCATCCAGGCTGGCGCGGTCATCGACAATCCCGCATCGAATGACCCGGCCCGCGAGGACTTCAATCGTCTGCATAGTCTCTCGACCAATCTGGAAGGCATTGTGCTGGTCTGCGGCCTGGGGCTGGTGGTTCTATATGCGCGACCTGAATTGGCGGGCTGAAGTTGGGATTTATATGCGCCGTCCAAGCGGGAGGATTGGCTTTCAGTTGAATTTCAGGGGCACATGCGAAGTTGATTTTGAACAATGGGTCACTTTAACATCGGCTTAAATTTCATCCAGAGAAATACTATTAGAGCAATCTCCGCTGCTAATATTGGCGCTCCTAACCAAAGCGCCCGTCTTAGCTGTTTGCATCCAGCTTCTCTGGCCGCAGATAACGCCAAAGCTCCCTGGTTCTTAGGTCCTTGCGAGTCGCCCACCAAGCGTTCGGATCTTCAGTCATATAGAACTCTCTGATTACATTTCAGAGCATACTCGTATTGTGAAATATCGACATCTAAACCAGCGAAAGAATGGCAATCTAAGAATTGGCTGGCAACACTATACCCAGATACCCAGTATTATCAATGATTGGCATAAGAGTTGACTGTATCGCTTGGATGCCATTCCGCAAAGTTTACTTACAGGACAAGCATGAAGACTGGAATTATCGGCCTGCCACAAGTAGGCAAGACCTCGTTATTTAAGATTCTGACCAAGGCGAAAATGGAAGCGCGAGGCTATTCGAATCCGAAAGAAGTCCATCTCGGCGTGGCCCATGTTCCGGATGAGCGGTTGGAAAAGCTGTCTGCGCTCTATCAGCCGAAAAAGACCGTCTTTGCCACCGTCGAGTACGCCGATGTAGGAGCTATCGGGCAGGAAGCCCTGAAGGAAGCCAGCCTACTGGCGAGCCTGCGGAATGTGGACGCGCTGATCCATGTGTTGCGGGTATTTGACGATCCCGCCGTTCCGCTGACCTCGCCCATTGATCCTCTGAAAGAAATTCAGGACGTGGAGTTCGACCTGATCCTGAGCGATCTGACGCAGATTGAAAAGCGCATGGAGCGGCTGGAAAAAGACCTGAAAAAAATGCGTCTGCCGGAGCTGGAAGCGGAACACGCGCTGCTGTTGCGCGCCAAGCCGCACCTGGAAGCCGAGCAGCCGCTGCGTTCCATGGAAATGACGGCGGACGAAAAGAAGCTGATCCGTGGATTCATGTTTCTCAGCCAGAAGCCGGTGCTATATGTGTTGAACATTTCTGAGAGCACCACGCTCGGCGTGGACCTGGAAACAGCGGTCGAGAAATATGGCCTGGGGAAGATGGCTTCCCGTCCCGGCACCGGGGCCACGGCAATTTGCGGCAAGGTGGAGGCGGAACTCGCCGAGATGCCCGACGAGGAAGCCGAAGAATTTCTGTCCAGTTATGGCCTGGTGGAAAGCGGCCTGCGCCGTCTCATTCGTAAAAGCTATGAGCTGCTTGGCTTGATCGCATTTTTCACTGTGGGCGAAGACGAATGCCGCGCCTGGACCATTCCCGTGAACTCGCGCGCGCAGCAGGCAGCCGGAGCGATCCATTCGGACCTGGAAAAGCATTTCATTCGCGCCGAGACCATCCACTGGGACACGCTGCTGGCGGCGGGATCGGAAGCAGTTGCAAGGTCGCAAGGCACGCTGCGACTGGAAGGCAAGGATTACATCGTGCAGGATGGTGACGTGATGCACATTCGTCACAGTGGGTAGGAGCGAACGTGACACCTCTTGTAATTCTCGCAATGCAGGAACCTAACCCCATCGCCACGCCGTTTTCTGTCGTCTTGCTGTTGGGTTTGATTGCGGGACTGGCCAATGTCGCGGGTGGTGTGTTGCTCCTTCGGATGCGCGCGGAGCGGTTTCTGCATGGCTTTGTCGCATTTGGCGCGGGTTTTTTAATTGCCGTCGCGCTGGTCGAAATGGTGCCAGAGAGCCTGCGCGTCTCACCGATCGCCGGGCCGTTGTGGATACTTGGTGGATTCTGCGGGATTCACTTACTCGAGCACACGCTGGTTGCGCACTTCCATTTCGGAGAAGAAACCCATGTGAATGAATTTCTTCATCCCTCCACGGCTTACTCTGTTACGTTCGGATTGGCCGCGCATACATTTTTTGACGGCATTGCCATTGCGAGCGGCTTTGCTTTCTCCAGTACACTTGGCTGGCTGGTATTTACCGGAATGCTGTTGCACAAACTGCCGGAAGGTTTTACCGTGGGCAGCGTGATGCTGGCAAGCGGCCGCAGCGCAGGCATGGCCTTTACAGCGGCCTGCGCCCTGGGAGGGGCGACGGTTGCGGGGGTGGCTGCCATTCATGTTCTTCCGGGTCTGGCGAATGTTGGATTGCCGCTATCGGCGGGTGTGGCGCTATATGTTGCGGCGACAGACCTGCTGCCAGAGGTCAATCGCGCGCATGGCGTTCGCTATCGGCTGCTCTTTTTTTTAGGCGTTGCAGCGTTCCTGTTGGCACGCAGGCTTGCTTAGCTCAACGCAGAAATTTCTTCAGGGGAAACGCAAAATGCAACCGCAAGGGTATGCGCTAGTTACCGGGGCAAGCTACGGAATCGGCGAAGAGTATGCGTGGCAACTGGCAGCCCGTGGATGGTCGATCATTCTGGTGGCCCGGTCACAGGACCGGCTGGCCCAGTTGAGGACCGACCTGATGGATGAATACACGGACATCGATGTCTTGTGTGCCGCCATGGACTTGACTGCACCCGATGCGCCTGCCGAGTTGTTCCAAAAGACAAAAGAAGCAAATCTTAAAATTTCGCTGCTGATTAACAATGCTGGCTTTGGAGCATTCGGCGAATTTACCTCGATTGATCGAGAACGCCAGCGCCAGATGATCGATCTGAATATCGCGGCCCTGGTCGAACTGACGCATCTGTATTTGCAGCCGATGATGCAGCGTGAAGAGGGTGGCATCATCAACGTGGCCTCCGTCGCCGGCTTCGCGCCGCTTCCATATAGCGCGGTGTATGCCGCCACCAAGGCCTTTGTGGTCAGCTTCTCCCAGGCCCTATATGAGGAAGCCCGTCAGCATGGGGTGCAGGTGATGGTCGTCAATCCAGGCTCGACGAAGACGAATTTCTTTGAGGTTGCCGGTCACGGCGCCTTCAGCAACTCCTCGATGCAAACCGCCGAACAGGTTGTAGCTGAGTCCATACGGGCTTTCGATCATGATCGCCGTTCCGTTACCACGGGTGTCTCCAACCGCCTGATGGTACTGGCCTTGGGTCTGATCCCGGTTAGCTGGGTTACGGCAGTGGTGGGAAAGAAAATGCGTCAGAGGATTGTGATCGATTGAAATGCTTGAGAAGAAAGGACTTGTGCCGAGGGAACTTTCTTGATAACAATCGGCGCAACTTCTTGCTTGACTTGTACAACCCTCGTATGTGAAAAAACATCAGTTGCTTTTAAGATCGGGAAAGAAGAGAAGAAGTGATCCTTGTAGTAGACGATAACCCCGTGCAGGCGCTCACTCGCAAGGCCATTCTGGCGCATGCGGGATTTGAAGTCGAAACCGTCTATTCTGCAGAGGCTGCTTTCGACGCCTTGGATCGTGATCAAAACCATCTCATATCCCTGGTCATCACGGACCACATAATGCCAGGTGAATCCGGCAGCCATTTTGTCGATTTGCTGTGGCAGCGGCGAAAAGATTTACCTGTAATTGTGTTAAGTGGCATGGCGGAGGCCGAGACCGAGTACAAAGGACTCGACATCACCTTTCGCGCCAAGCCCATTCAGCCCAACGAACTCATTGAGTTGGCCGGTCGGCTCAGTCATTCCAAATCGCACCCTTCCTAGGTCAGGATCTCCAGCAGTCACTTTTCCGATGCCAATTTTTGCGTAACATCTCCGGATGCATGTGCATCCCACGGCAAGCGCCATTGCGATAGGTGCGCCGCTCTGCGACAATCGTTAGTAACACGTAAAAGCTATGGCAGCGTTTGGTAGTTTCGCAATTCTTCTCGGGCTGGTTTTGTGCGCATACAATCTGGTGACGGGTGCAATTGCCTTGCGGCAGATTGCGGTCCATCCGGAGGCCAGCGCTGCGCCGGAGCGTCTGGCGGAGTCCGCTCGCCGGGCTGGCATAGGCAGCTTCGTGGCGATGACCGCTGCGGCCTTCGCGCTAGTCTACTGCGCGTTCACCAATGACTTTTCCGTTTCCTACGTCCTCCACCATTCCAACCGCGCGTTGCCATGGCCCTATAAATTTGCGGCGCTGTGGTCCGGGCAGGAGGGTTCGCTGTTGCTGTGGGCGTGGTTGCTGGCGGCCTATGGATTTGTCCTGCGGGTGCGGCACAAGGTCGATGTCAAGCTGACCGCGTATGCCTCGACCATTCTGGCTGGGATTCAGGTCTTCTTTACGCTGCTGCTGGTATTTCCCGCGCCGCCGTTTGCCCTGGTACAGGGAGCGGTGCCTGCGGATGGCTTCGGCTTGAACCCGCTGCTGCAATATCCGGAGATGGTCATCCATCCGCCGATGCTGTATCTCGGGTACGTGGGATTCAGCGTGCCGTTTGCCTTTGCGCTGGGCGCGTTGATGATGCGCTACCCGGGCGAAAAGTGGATCCACATCACGCGGCGCTGGACCATGGTGACCTGGCTGTTTCTCACCTGCGGAATTTTTCTTGGCGCGCACTGGGCCTACTCTGTGCTGGGCTGGGGCGGTTACTGGGGATGGGACCCGGTCGAGAACGCCTCGCTGATGCCATGGCTGACCGGCACGGCGTTTTTGCATTCTGTGATGATGCAGGAAAAGCGCGGCATGATGAAGGCGTGGAATGTGTGGCTGATCTTCACCACCTTCATGCTGTCGATCCTGGGCACACTGCTGACGCGCAGCGGGCTGGTCAGCTCCGTCCATGCCTTTGCCGAGTCGTCTATCGGCTCGTGGTTCTGGGCATTTCTGATTATCGTTCTGAGCGTTTGCCTGTTTACTTATTTGCTCCAGCGGGACCATTTGCAGTCGGAGCACAAGATCGAGTCGCTGGTTTCTCGCGAATCGAGTTTCTTGTTTAACAATCTGGTGCTGCTGGCCGCCTGTTTCACCATTCTGTGGGGCACGTTGTTTCCCATCATCTCCGAGTATGTCGAGGGATCGAAGGTGACAGTCGGTCCACCGTTTTACAACCGAGTGGCTGTGCCGATTGGAATCTTCCTGTTGTTTTTGACCGGCATTGGGCCTGTGCTGGCGTGGCGCAGCACCTCATTCAAAAGCGTCCGGCGCAACTTCGTCTGGCCGACAATTGCGGGCGTTGTCACTGCAATTGTCCTGATGGCAGCCGGAATGCGCCCCTGGCGCGATGTCGGAACGCTGTATTCCCTGATGGCCTTCTCGTTGGCGGCGCTGGTCACGACGGCCATTGGCAGCGAATTTTGGCGCGGCGCGCGCGTGATCCAGCGGCACACAGGAAAGAACATGCTGTTCTCCGTGATGCAGTTGACGCGCCGCAACACGCGGCGTTACGGCGGCTATCTGGTCCACATTGGCGTGGTGATCGTGTTTATCGGGCTGGCTGGCTCTGCCTTCAATCAGTCGAAGGAGCAGGAGATGGGCTTTCACGACTCGATGACGCTGGGGCCGTATCGCCTGGTCTGCCAAAGCTATACGCAGGACTCGAACGCCAACTATGACAGCGAATACGAGTTGCTGAACGTGTATAAAAATAACAAATTTTTGCTCCAGATGGCCCCGGAGCGTCGTTTCTACCATGCCAGCCAGCAGACCGAGACCATGGTGGCGGACCATTCCACTCTACAGCGCGATTTATACGTCGTGTACGAAGGCAGAAATCCGGAGAGCAATCAGCCGATCATCAAGGTCTTCATCAACCCACTGGTGGCGTGGATCTGGATCGGCGTTTTGGTGATGGCATTTGGAACGCTGCTGGCGCTGGTGCCGAACTTGAGCGCGGAACAGGTAGCGCGCTCGCGCAAACCCACAGAAGAAAATCTGGCCTTTGCTGCGGGAGTCAGTCACTAAGCGCATGCGTCAATTTTCCTTACAACCTGGAATACGCTCGGTAATACGCACCTGGCTGCAGCTCTCCGTGGCGTGTCTGCTGCTGATTTTCACAGTGGGAGCGGGCGATACATCGGCTCGCTACAACCAACTGGGCCACCAGATGATATGCACCTGCGGGTGCAATCAAGTCCTGCTGGAGTGCAATCATGTCGGCTGCACCGTCTCCACGCAAATGGAGGGCGAGTTGCACAATGCGCTTGACCGCGGAGATGGCAATCAACTGGTCCTGCAAAATTTCGTACAGAAATATGGGCCGACCGTGCTGGCCGCGCCGCCCGAAGCTGGTTTCAATCTGGTGGCCTGGATTGCGCCCGGTATCGTTTTTCTGCTGGCAACGTTGGGCACGGCGCTGCTGATCCGCAAATGGAAGCTGCACACGGTCCCTATGCCGAAAGAGATAGCAGCCGATCCACACACGGAAGCGATTCGCGCGAAGGTCCGCAGGGAGACAGAACTATGACTATCGTGGCCTGTGCTGTGCTTGTAATCGGCATTTTTGTTTACATTTTTTACCCCCAGCGGAACACGGAAGTGCAGACGCAGAAGACGCGGCTGGAGTTTTTACGCGAGCGCAAGGATTCCATCTACGAGAACCTGCGCGACCTGAACTTTGAGTATCGAGCGGGAAAGTACCCGGAAGAAGATTATGTGGCGCAGCGCGCGGGCCTGGAAAATGAAGCGGCGCAGATTGTGGCTGAGATCGAGTTTCTGGAAAGTGGTTTTCATGCCGCCTGACGGTGGCCCCCTCCATGACCTGAAACAGCTTGATTGATTCTGTAATTCAAAAATGATGTTTGTCATTCTGAGGTCGCCGCGGCGACCGAAGAACCCAGAGGGTGATGACGATGGTTACAAGGCTTATATTTTCTGGATTCTTCACTTCAGTCGCGTCGCTACGGCGACCGACCTCCATTCAGAATGACTCAATTGGACATCCGACTAAATTATTTACGAGTTTGCTTCAGAAAGAATCCCAATGAAATCTGTTTCTTCGATCTCCGGATATTTGCCGAAGCCCTTTCGTTCTCGCGCGGCTGGCGTGGCGGCTCTTTTCGCTGCCATGCTTTTTCTTACAGGTATTTCCACCGCGTTTGCAACTCCTATTACGGGCACAGTCATGAACCTGACTACGAAAAAACCTTCCGCCGGTGATACCGTCACGCTGATCCGCCTACAGCAGGGAATGCAGGAGGCCGCGCACACCACAACGGACTCCAGCGGCCATTACACGCTGGACATCACCGATGCGGACCAGATGCATCTGGTCCGCGTGACCCACGACAAGGCGAATTATTTTCAGCCTGTCCCTCCCGGCACGCACAATGCGGATGTCGATGTGTATAACTCCGCTGAAAAGGTGGCAGGCGTTTCGACCGAGGCCGATGTCGAGCGGATCGAAGCCAGCCCCGACGGTCTCAGCGTGATCGAAAACTATTTTGTCAAGAATGTTTCTTCGCCGCCGCGCACGCAGTTCGGTCCGCGGGCCTATGAAATCTATCTGCCCAAAAACGCGCAGATCGTCTCCGGGGCAGCGCTGGGGCCGGGCAGTATGCCGGTGCAGTCGTCGCCAGTTCCGCTGGGACCGCCGGGGGAATATACATTTGTATTTCCCCTGCGTCCAGGAGAAACGCGCTTTCAGGTGAGCTACCGAATTCCATATTCCGGCAGTTTTCAGTTCCAACCTCGTGTGGCCTCGGCAGTCGATAATCTTGCCATCATTCTGCCCAAGAGCATGCAGTTTACGGCGACCCCGGCGACGGCGTTCCAGCCGATCGATGAAGATGTGAAGGCGCAGACTTTTCTGGCGAAGAACGTTACGCCCCAAACCAAACTGGCGTTCCAGGTCTCCGGCACGGGGCTGCTCCCGCAGGAAACCACTGCGTCACAAGATGGTGCAAGCGGGGGCACAAATAGCGGCCAGGGCGCGAATGCAGAGCAGGGAGCGATGGGACCCGAAGCGTCGGCACAAGCCGCGGCAGAGAACAACAATCGTCCGGGTATCGGCCTGGGAGTGCCCATCGATACGCCCGATCCGCTGCACAAATATAAGTGGTGGATCATTTCCTTGTTTGTAGTGCTGTTGGCGGTCGGTGCGGGAGTGTCCATGAAGCAGGCGAATCCCGCTACAGCAACAGCCGCCGCAGGCAACGGGACTTACACGAAATCAGCCGTCGGTGGAGTGGCTCCGACAGTGGCTGGAGTAGCGGGGAAGGCCAGCAGCAGAGCTGCCAGTCGCGCTCGTCTCCTGGAAGCCCTGAAGGAAGAACTGTTCGTGCTCGAAACCGAGAAGCTGGAAGGCCGCATTGCTCCGGAAGAATATGACCGCCAAAAGGCCGCGCTCGAAATTGTTTTGAAGCGCGGCCTGGAACGCAGTTCAGTCTCGGGAACGTCCGTTGGCTAACGCTAGAACGGGATATCGTCGTCGGTGATTTCCGTGGACTGAGCATAGTCCTCTGCGCCGCCGCGTTGGTCGAACGATGCGGTGTTGGACTTGGAATAGCTGGCTCCGCTGCCGCTGCTTCCTGCTTCTCCGCTTTCACCGCGCCCTGAGAGCAGCGACAAGTCATTCACAATAATTTCCGTCTTGTATTTCTTCTGTCCGGTCGTCTTGTCGTCCCACGATGAGGTCTGCAGGCGGCCTTCGATATAAAGCTTCGAGCCTTTTTTCACGTAGTCGCGGACGATCTCCGCAGTGCGCTGGTACGCCACCAGGTTGTGCCATTCGGTGCGGTCCTGCCAGTTCCCGGTCTTGTCTTTGAATCGCTCGCTGGTGGCAATGGAAAATGTTGCAACGGCAATGCCGCTGGCGGTGGCTTTGATCTCGGGATCTTTCCCCACGTTGCCTAGAAGAATGACTTTATTTACGCTCTTTGCCATGTCGGACCAACTTCCTGAAATAGTGTTTTCGCCCTACGATACCAGAACCTCGACCGGGAGTGCATTTTTTAGCTCTTTTCGCGGTGATTTCGTATCCATTTGGCCCCACCGAGAACCAGTAGCATCAGGCCGAAAGGAATGCTCATCATGGCGAACATCAGGGACAGCCATCCCGCGTTGGTGTGCGCTCCGTAGATGCCAATTCCGCCGAAAATTGTTTTGGTGGCAACCAACGCGAGCACGCCGAAAAGCACAATCCAGAAGCCTGCCTTCAGCAATGCTTGCGTGCCGTCATCCGCTGGCTGCGGCTGCTTCGTCATCTCATGGATGCCGTGTACAGGCGGCTGTGCCAGTGGTCCAGGGGAAACTATCGGCGGCAATTTATCGATTACTGACATCTGTTATTTAGGTATCCTTAGCGCCAGTTTGCCAGCATGGCATACACGACGACTCCCGTGACGGAGACGTAGAGCCATATCGGAAATGTGTAGCGCGCGATGCGCTTGTGCTGCGGTATGCGCCCGCTTAAAGAAAAGTAAAACGTGATCAGAATCATCGGCAGCGCCACGACGGACAGGAAAATATGCGTCGCCAGGATGGTGAGATAAATCGTGCGCGCGGTACCGTGGCCGGGAAAAATCATGTCGCCGTGCAAGGCATGGTTGGTGATGTAGCTGACCAGAAACAAAGACGAGAAGACAAACGCCGTCATCATGGAGGCGCGATGTTGCGCAATCTGCTTTCTGCGGATAAAGGCCAGACCGATCACCAGCGCAATGGCGCTCAGGCCGTTCAAAAGTGCGTTCAACGCGGGTAAAAACAGCAGGCGCGTAGCGAACTGCTGCGGCGCATGGTGCATGTACAACAGCCATAGCAGGAACAGCACAGCCAGGGTGCTAACCGCCAGAATGGCTGCAATGGGAGCGCGCGTGTTGGAAGAGACAGTTAGCATATTTTCAATTCGTCCTGCGTTCAATGGGCGCAAGCCATCTGTTACGCCGCAGGTTTGTTGGTGCGGCGATTCACCACCGCCCACGAGCCAATGAAAACCACTGCGCAAAATCCCAGCGTAACGATCAGATTGATTTCTGGAGAAAATGTTGTGATCTGAGCGGGGAACAGTCCGTTGCGCAGCGCATCGACGCCGTATGTCAGCGGATTCAGCAGCATCAGGGTCTTCATCCAGCCGGATGCGCCGCTGGCCGGGAAGACAGACCCGGAAAGCAGCCATAAGGGAATCAGAACCAGGTTAATGACCGCGTGAAACGCCTGCGTCGAGTCCATCGGCCACGCAATGATGAAGCCCAGCGCGGTGAGCGCGAAAGATGCCAGCGCAATAATCAACATGCTGTATAGAATGCCGAATGGCCCAACATGCACCCCGGCCAGCGGTGAAAAGACGAGAAAGACCCAGCCCTGGATCGCAGCCAGCGTGGCCCCACCGAGCACCTTGCCGAGCACGATGGCGGAACGGCTGATCGGCGCGGCCAGCACGGACAGCAGAAATCCCTCGTTACGGTCCTGGATCAGCGACATCATGCTGAAAATTGCGGTGAATAGCACGATCATGACGATAGCGCCGGGAAAAAAATATCCCACATAATGCGAGGCAACGCCGCCGTTCGAACCCTGCGTCTGAAATGTCTTCGAGAACCCAGCGCCCAGCACCAGCCAGAACAGCAGCGGCGAGGCGATCACGCCGACCACACGCGCCTTCTGGCGATAGAAGCGGACAAGCTCACGCCGCCACAGGGAATAGGCTGGCGTCCAAAGACTGGTGGTTGCAGTGCTTTTAGGGGCCGTGTTGGTTGGAATGTGCGCTGGCACAGTGACGGTTGCCATTACGATTTCTCCTCATTCTTTTCCAGCCAGAATCGATGCCCGGTGCGTTGGATGAACACATCTTCCAGGCTCGGCTTGGCGACCGAGACGGACTCGATCGCGCCGAGGAAGGCTTCCACCACTTCGGTCAGGAAGCGATGGCCATGCTCACGCTCTACGCGAACGGCGTTGCCGACCACACTGGGCTGTACCGCGAACCGCTGCGTAATTCCAGCGGCCAGCGCCGATGCATCTGCGGGATTGCGCGTTTCAAACTGCACGATGTCTCCGCCAATTTCGGCCTTCAACTCCGCAGGGCTACCCAGGGCGACCAATTTGCCGGTGTTCAAAATAGCCAGCCGGTCGCAGTGCTCGGCCTCCTCCATCAGGTGCGTCGTCACCAGCACGGTCACGCCCTGCTCATCGCGCAGGATGCGCAGATAGTTCCACAGATCGATCCGAGCGCCCGGATCGAGACCGGTCGAAGGCTCGTCCAGCAGCAGCACGGAAGGCGAATGGATCAGGCCTTTTGCCAGTTCCACGCGACGCTTCTGTCCGCCGGAGAGCGTCTCCACCAGGTCCCTGGCACGGTCGGCCAGCCCTACGCGGGCCAGCACATCTTTGGCGCGGGTCTGCAATTGCGTACCGCGCAGGCCATAGAGATGGCCCTGATGCATCAGATTTTCCGCGACGGTCAACTTCACGTCGAGGCTGGTCGCCTGGAAGACAATCCCGGTCTGCTGGCGCACTCGATTCGGCTCCGTGGCGACATCGAATCCGGCGATGCGCGCCTGGCCGCCGGTGGGGACCATCAGCGTGGAGAGGATGCGAAACAGCGTCGTCTTGCCGCTGCCATTGGGGCCGAGCAGGCCAAAAATTTCCGCTGGTCGCACATCGAAGCTGAGGCCGTCGAGCGCGAGCCGCGAACCATAATCGTGCGAAAGGCGGTCGATCTCAATCGGCGCATGTCCTGAAAATTCTCCCGATTCGATACTCCTCGAAGATTCTTGGGACGAGTGGGCGATCTGTTGTACGGTTGCCACGATGTTAACTCCTTCTCGTTGCATTCAGCATCAGCACAGCCAGCAGCAGCGGCAAATACATGACGCTGATTTTCAGCAAGGCCCGCGCGTATTGGCGCGACTCGCTGGGGGTCGCGCGCGTGATGCGGGTAAATCGAATGGTGTACGCCAGATAGACAAGGCCAAGCAGGACCGCCACCACCCAATAGGTCCGTCCGGCGATGTGCAGATAATACGGAGCCAAACTGACTGGGACTATCAAGGCTGCGTAGACAAGAGCTTCCGTTGCCGTGGACCACCCGTCGGGTTGGACAACAGGCAGCATGCGGATGCCAGCGCGCGCATAGTCTTCGCGGTACAGCCACGCAATCGCCATAAAATGCGGAAACTGCCAAACAAAGAGAATGGCAAACAGCGCGACCGCGGGCCATTCAATGCTGCCGCGTGCGGCCGTCCAGCCGATGAGCGGCGGCATCGCGCCCGGAAACGCCCCGATGAATGTGGCCAACGTTGTAAAGCGCTTCAGTGGCGTGTAAATGCCGACATACATCACCGCCGTCAGCAGGGTGAGTGTACCAGTGATCGGATTGGTCCGCAGCATCAGCCAAACGGAGCCGGACATTATGGCGAGCATTCCAATTAGAACGCCATAGACGAGTCCAAGTCGTCCCGCTGCCAGTGGCCGTTGCGCGGTCCGCAACATGCAAGCATCGGAGCGTCGCTCAAACACCTGGTTGAGCGCGCTGGCACCGCAAGACACTAGCGCCACTCCGATCAGCGTGTCGCGCATGGTGGGATTGAAAACATCGCTGAAGGAATCGATGTGCGACTGCATGGCCCCTAGATAATAGCCGGCCCATGCCGTCATCACGACCAGTGCCGTCACTCGCAGCTTGAAGATGGCGATGGTGTCCAATAGACAACTTTTGCATGTTTGCGCAAGGCTGCGATGCACCGATGGCACGAAGGATGCATCTTTCCTTTGGGAAACAGGGCGGAGATCGGGGCGCAAATCATCGACTATTTCTGGAGGAATTTGGGCAGCGGAACTCACAGCGCCACCCCGCTTTTTGGGCCAATGAGATAGAGCGTCCCATCAGAAACAGGGTCTGGGAATTGGGAAGGGAACGGGAAAGACCTGCGGAGGAAAGATCGGCGGAGAAACAACCTGCGAAATGAGTAGAATCTTTCCACACTTCAGGATAACAAACTGGGCGCAATGTCCCCGCGCATGACATGAAGACATGTGTCGGATAACTTTCGCAACACAATCGTTAAATTACGAAGTTTATTTTAAAGCCGTGTCTGGAAGGGCCTGCACGGAAGCCTTACCCGGCTGGATCACGTATTCATCGATTAGCACGGCAATCAGTACGGCGGAAGGCACAGCGACCAAAGCACCTGCGGGACCTGCCAGGCTTACTCCCAACAACAATGCAATCAATACTGCTGTGCCTGCCAGATCGACGCTGGTCTTCATGATGCGGGGAACCAAAAAAGCGCTTTCAACCTGTACATAGATCATCTCGAAGATCAGGACTGCCAGGACTTTTTCCCAGGAATCGCTCGCCGCGACCAGCATGGCAATGGACGTGGACACCAGTGCCCCCACAACTGGGACGATGTTGAATGCGCCCATCAGGACAGCCAGCGCGAATGCGTACCGTATATGGAAAGCGCCGAAAACGATACCACTGCAAACTCCGAGGATCAGCATCAGGGACATCTGGCCCAAAAGCCAGCGACCCATTCGCGTTGCTGCCCGTTGCAGCGTTTCATCCAGACGTTCTCTGCGTACGACTGGAACCAGCGACAGGCCCCAACGGTATACGTGCTCGCCTTCCGCAAGGAAATAAATCGTCAATACAATTCCTGTAATGATCTCGAAAAATTTCGCCGCCCAATTGGTGACAGAAAAGAGAAATGCTCCGACATGTTGTGCGGTGTCTTGTTTCAGTTTGACCTCTACCGCTGCGAAGTTTACGTGACGCAGCAAGGGGAGATGTTCTAACCGGGCCAGAAACACTGGACTGCGGCCTGGCATCCGCTGCACGAATGTAGTAACGTCCCTAACGACGGGCGGCAGAGTCAAAATGAGAAAGCACGCGATGCCCCCCAGTAACGCGCCCATGATAAGGAAGATCGCCACTGCGTGGCTGGGCTGCCAGTTGCGAATGCGAAGTCGCCGCACGCCGCGGACCACCGGCATCAGGACGACGGCGAAGAGCGCGCTCACGTAAAGAAGCACCAGCACATCCCGCAGAAGCCATGCCAGGTAGAGGCCAATCGCAATGGCGAAAGTAAACAGTATGTCGCCACGCGCATGGCGGTGCGGGCGTTCGACCGTCAGGGACCGTTCGCTCATGCGGATTGGCTCGTCGTAAGGCTTGCTCATTTTTAAAGTATCTATCTACTTCGCGGAACGTTTGTCCATTGCATCAAAATTGCCTGCACGATCTCATCTGGGCTGCGTCCCGCGGTATCGACCGTCCAATGCGCGGACTGGTACAACGGCGCCCTTCGCAGAAAGCGTTCCTGCAATTCCGCCCTATTGGCTAGAACTGGGCGAAGCGCAGCTTGCGGCTGAGTTCGCTGCTGCTGTTCACAGCGCGACACCAGCACTTCCAGGGGAGCCTGGAGATACAACAGCAGAGTGTCAGGTTCCTCAGTCAGCAACGGCAGGTTGGCTGCATTTTCCATCGCCCCGCCTCCCAGCGCCAGCACGGTTCGACTTTGTGCAAGCGCGCGCGCCAAAGCAAGCCGCTCCAATTCGCGAAAAGTTGCTTCGCCCTGCGACTCAAAAATCGCCGCAATGCTGCGTTGTTCCGCGCGGACAATCTCTTCATCCAGGTCGACAAACTTCCAGCCAAGTTTTTGTGCCAGAAGTGCTCCCACGGAACTTTTGCCAGCCCCCATAAACCCGGTCAGGACAATGCGCAGTGGGGCTGTCCGGTCTAAATGTGCGTTCGGATACTTTGGCGCATCGGAACTTGTCAACAGATCCTCCAGCAGTCTTGGCTGGATTTTATCCTGTGCGGTCCCTTGAAGCAGGTCAAGGTCCCTCTTGCCGGAAAATAAGGAATCTAGGTGTCCTCAGGACTTTTTTGATAACGCGCTATGAATATTTTCCCAGACCACTGGACTGGGATCGTGGATGGGCAACAGTAGTTTTGCTTGTGCGGCGATGTATTCCAGGTCCCGCACCAGCGCGGAGCAGTTCTCGCACGTTCTCAGGTGCGGGTGCTCGACCCGGTCCGCTCCAGTATCGAAAAAGTTCGGCAACTCCTGCTGGAACTCGTTGCATTCCTTCGGTGTGTCGGTCACCTTTGTTGTCATGCGTCTGCTCTCCCATCTGCTTTCTGACGCAACAAACTGCGCAGTCGCATACGCGCCTTATGCAGTTGAGACTTACTGTTTCCAATGGAGCAGCCTAACATAACGGCAATCTCATTGTGTTCGTAACCTTCCACATCATGCAGCACGAACACCATGCGATATCCAGGCGGCAACTCTCCCACGGCGCGTTCGAGTGTTACTCGATCGATGGAGCCTGAGAGTGCTAAATCGCGTGTCCCGAAATCCTTGCGGGGCCCGTCTTCCTGCGTTGGCTCCAGTGTTTCTTCTAAAGAAACCAGCGGAAGTCCTTTTTTCCTTAGATGCATCAATACCACATTGACGGCCATCCGGTGCAGCCAGGTCGAAAAAGCGGAGTCCCCACGAAAGGTGCTGATTTTACGATGAAGTTGTAAAAAAGCCTCCTGGGTCAGGTCTTCCGCCTCGGCTACATTGCCAAGCATCCGCAGGCAGAGCGAATAGACCCTCCGTTTATGCATGTTGTAGAGAATCTCAAACGATGCGCCATCGCCCATCTGGGCCTGTGCAATCGCGGTAAGCTCCCCAGCAATGGGGGGATTGCGGCGCTGGTGCTTCTGGATGGGTCTGGCCTCTGCCGTAAGCGGCTCGGCTGGAGCTGTGGGTGCCATCGTTTCGGTGGTACGCAACGTATTTTTCATCTTTGAATCGATATGCGTTCCGCCCTTCCGTAAGAGCGAGTTGGAATCGTATTTGGTGTCATTCATGGATTGCAAGGAGGTGTTTACCCGTTTGTTAGAAGGTCATGTTTCGGTCGGAGTTGCCCTGCTTTCGCCTAGCTGCCGATATAGCGAGCATACAGGCTGCGCGCAAGCCCGACATCCGTAGTGCCTTGTATCAGCGCCCGGCCATCGCGAAACACTGTGATCCTCTGCCCGCCGCGGTCGAATCGCAGCAAAAGATCGTTCCGCAGGACTGTGCCGTGGGGCTTGAGCCGCTGCTCCAAATCCGCGAAATCGACAATTCGATGGTGCTCGTGGATCTGCACGGAGTTTCGCCCGCACAAGGTGATCTGCGGGCGGCCAATGCCTGCCAGATGGACAAACTGCCGCTCCCCGCAGACCGTGCATTCCTCGCGTTTCCTGGAGGTATCAATTTCCGCGTGCTCATTGTTCCACACATCATAGGACAGGAGCGTGCGACGCATCTGGTCCTGGGCGCCGACGATCCACTTCATCGCTTCGGCAGCCTCTATCGATGCCGCCAGATTGACTGCGGGGTTCAGGACGCCGCTGGTGTCGCAGGTATCCACAGTACCGGAGGGTGGCTCAGGGAAAATGCAGGCCAGGCAAGCCGTTTTACCGGGTAGGATGTTCATGGTCACGGCATACGGGCCGACAGCGCCGGCGTAGATCCAGGGCTTGTTCTGTTCCACCGCGTAGTCGTTCAATAGATAGCGCGTTTCAAAATTGTCCGTTGCGTCCAGTACCAGTTGTGCCTCTGCAAGCAATGTGTGGGTATTCCCCGGAACGAGGTCCGCAACCTGCGCGTGGACCAGTGTCTGACTGTTGAACCGTGCAATCCTGCGTCGCGCTGCTTCCGCTTTTGGCAACGCATCGACTGCGTCTTCTTCCT
>JAJYGR010000307.1 GCA_021790655.1 Acidobacteriota bacterium
CGAGCGCCAGCGTGGAAGGGCCTCTAAAACAATCGCGAATCTATCTTCTTCCTTCAGAGCGGGACATTGTGTCTCGCCTGCGCTGCTATTCTGGATGCGATGCGTTTATCCCTTCGAACCGCTATGTGGACCATGCTTGCGTTGAGCAGTATGGTCCTCGTCGACGGCTGTAGACACAGCGGCGACACCTTCAATCTTGCCGACAACAACGCCGCATGGCAGGCGTCGAAAACCTCGGCGCGACAGGATCTAACCGAAATTCCGCCGCCCTCGAAAAACATCTACTTAACCATCCGTCAGGAACCACAATGGTTGAATCCATTCCTCAGCGTCAAGCGCAATATGATCCAAATGCGCATTTATCTGGCGGATGAAAATGCCAGTCCAGTGGACCGTGGGGGCCTGACGCGAACTTCCGCCGCGCGCCGTCAAGTGCTGAACCTAAGCCTGGAGGACCTGCCGAAGGCCCTCTCTTCTCTGCCGAATGACGCATGGCCCTACGGACGCGTCGTCGCCATCGGAGAAGGACTGGAAAGCGAACAGGATCGCGGCGAAGTGCGCCGCAATCTGGAAATCACCATCAAGGCATTGAAGGATCTTGGCATTGTGGTAGATGAGTGGAATGGCCCGGGACTCACGCAGTAGGCAATCGCCATTCTGTGCTATCAAGTCTGTGTTCTACGGGCTTCACCTAGCAAAAGGATTGTCATGAGTGAGCAGCAATTTCCGATTCTCTTAGAGCAAAAACAGCTCCATCCCCATGAAAGTTTCTCAGCGCGGCAAGAACTAGAAGCCACGCTGCGCAACTCCGTGCGCGGCGAAGTACGCTTTGACTCCGGCTCTCGCGCGCTCTATGCGACCGATGCGTCCAATTATCGCCAGGTCCCCATCGGTATCGTTGTTCCGCTCGATGCAGCCGATGTTGAGGCCGCCATCGCCGCCTGTCGGCACTTTGACGCGCCCGTTTTGTCCCGCGGCGGTGGCACCAGTCTTTCTGGACAATGTTGCAACGTCGCCGTCATTCTGGATTTCTCCAAGTACCTCGACCAAATTTTGCATCTCGATCCGGACGCGAAGCGCGCACGCGTACAGCCGGGCATCGTTCTGGACCGCGTGCGAGAAGCTGCCGAGCAGCACCATCTGACTTTTGCTCCGGATCCAGCCACGCACAGCCGCTGCACGCTCGGCGGCATGATTGGCAATAACTCCTGCGGCGTGCATGCGCTGATGGGCGGAAAGACTGTGGACAATATCGAGTCCATGCGCGTGCTGCTCTACGATGGCACGGTGCTCGAAGTGGGGGCCACAAGCGAAGAAGAACTGGCGGCAATCGTCCGCGCAGGCGGCAGGCGCGGACAAATCTATGCCGGACTTCAGAAAATTCGTGACCGCTACGCAACGCTGGTACGCGAACGGTTCCCGGACATTCCGCGCCGCGTCTCCGGCTATAACCTGGATGAGCTGCTGCCGGAGAACGGCTTCCATGTTGCGCGGGCCCTGGTTGGCTCTGAGGGGACCTGCGTCACGGTGCTGGAAACCACGCTGCGATTAATGCACAGCCCGCCATGCCGCGTGCTGGTGGGTCTTGGTTTCACCGACCCATTCATCGCAGCCGACCATGTGCCGTTTGTTCTTGAGCACAAGCCCATTGGACTGGAGGGCTTCGACGGCCTGATGGTGGACTTTATGCGCCGCAAAAATCTTGCCGTCCACGACATTGCCCTGCTGCCAGAGGGCCGGGGCTATCTGCTGGTGGAGTTTGGTGGAGAAAGCATGGCAGATGCTCTTGCGCAGGCCCACGCAATGATTGCGGCCTGCCAGAAACTTTCTTCCTCTCCGCATGTGCGTCTCTATTCGCAGCAGGAGGCCAAACGTGTCTGGCACGTGCGGGAATCGGCGCTGGGCGCGACCGTCTTCATCCCCGGCGAGCCGCACCGATGGGAGGGCTGGGAAGACGCCGCCGTGCCTGTCGATCGGCTGGGCAGCTATTTGCGTTCTCTCTTTACCGTCATGCAACGCTACGGCTACAGCACGCCGATGTACGGTCACTTCGGCCAGGGCTGCGTACACATGCGCTTCAACTTCGACCTGGAAAGCGCGGAAGGCATCCGGAAATTTCGCGGCTTTCTGGATGAAGCTACCGATATCGTGCTGGCGCATGGCGGGTCGCTTTCTGGCGAACACGGGGATGGGCAGGCCCGCGCCGCGCTGCTGCCGAAAATGTTTGGGCCGGAGCTGATGCAGGCCTTCGCAGAATTCAAAGCTCTGTGGGACCCGACCAATAAGATGAATCCCGGCAAGCTGGTCGATCCCATCGCCGTCTACCAGCCGCAGGACAATCTTCGCCTCGGCGCTGGCTATCGGGCGCAAACGGTCAAGACACATTTTCAGTTTCCTGAAGACGGCGGCTCTTTCTCCAACGCCACGCTGCGCTGCGTCGGCGTGGGAGCTTGCCGCAAAGAAGACGCCGGGACCATGTGCCCCAGTTATATGGCCACACGCGAAGAGCAGCACTCCACAAGAGGCCGCGCGCATCTGCTGTGGGAAGTGTTGCAGGGCGAACTGCGTCCGGAAGGCTGGCAGAGCGAGGCCGTCAAGGACGCGCTTGAACTTTGCTTGTCCTGCAAAGCCTGCAAGCACGAGTGCCCGGTCAACGTGGATGTCGCCACCTACAAAGCGGAATTTCTTTCCCACTACTACGAGCACAATCGCCGCCCGCTGCACGCCTACGCGTTCGGCATGATGGACCGCTGGGCGCAACTGGCTTCGGCCATGCCGAGCGTAGCCAACCTGCCGGGACAACTTCCTATCGCGCGAGACATGGTGAAATCGCTGATCGGCATTGCGCCGCAGCGCAACATTCCCACTTTCGCGCGGCGAAGCTTTCAAAGCAGAGTGCGCCCGCAGAACGCGCCCGATTCATCTCGGCCAACCGTCATGCTGTGGCCCGATACGTGGAACAACTATTTTCATCCGCAAACCGCGCAGGCCGCGTTGCAGGTCTTGAACGATGCGGGCTTTCACGTCGAAGTACCACGCGGACATCTCTGCTGTGGAAGACCGCTCTACGACTTCGGAATGCTGGACCGCGCAAAGAGATATTTGTTGCGTGTGCTCGACGCGCTGGGGCCGCAACTGCAAGCCGGTACGCCCATTGTCGTTCTCGAACCAAGCTGCGCCAGTGTGTTTCGCGACGAGGCGCGGAACCTATTGGCAAACGATCCGCGCGCGGAAAAACTTGCGCGCCAGACTTATTTACTGAGCGAGTTCCTCACGCAGAAGGCGGAACGTTACACTCCAGCCAATCGCATAGGCGAACAAATCCTGCTGCATGGGCACTGCCACCAGAAACCGTTTATGGCGGAAGAAATCCAACTCCTACAGGCGACTGGAGCCAATGTCGAAGTGCTCGACTCCGGCTGCTGCGGCATGGCCGGCCCGTTCGGATTTGAAAAGGACAAATACGAAATTTCCAAGGCCCTGGCGAATCGAATTTTGATGCCCGCCGTGGAACGCGCAACAAAAGCAACCGTCATTGTTACCAATGGTTTTAGTTGCCGCGAACAGATCTCGCAACTTTCCGGGCGACAAGCTGTGCATCTGGCGCAGGTGCTCGCAGGCAAACGCTAGGGCATTTCTCAGTATTCGTGCTCACCTGCAATTGTGCTTTCCCACCCTTTGCGATAAAACCCGCAAAGGATGGGGCACACGGCCGTCGGCTCGGGACCACACGCTAACCGCCTACACGAACCATAATCCGATCTAATATCCTGCCTCATGCACGCGGTTGTGCAGCGGTTCTCCCGCAAGATAGCGTCGGACCTGCTCCGCGGCAAACTTGTATCCTCGAACGGCAAAACCGGCAACTGAACCTCCGATATGCGGCGTGATAAAGCAATTTGGCGCAGACCATAAGGGATGCCCTTTTGGAAGAGGCTCGGGGTCCGTGACATCCAGCACCGCATGGATGCGCTTTGCGTGTAACTCCGCCAGCAGCGCGCCAGTATTGACGACCGGGCCGCGCGCGGCGTTGATGAGCATGGCGCCGGACTTCATCCGCCCCAACGTATCGGCATTCATCATACCGCGGGTTTCCGTCGTAAGAGGAACGAGCAATACAACGACATCAGCCTCTGGTAGTAATTTCCCCAGATCGGCAATTGCAGAAACACCTTTTTTTGCCGTGCGCGCCACGCGGAGTATCTCTACATCGAAGGCCTTCAGGAGGCGCTCCACTTCCGCGCCGATGCCTCCATAGCCGACGATCAAGACCTTTTTTTGCACCAACTCATCTCCCAGGATGCGATAGGGAAACGGCTTGCCGTTTTCGTCTTTGTCCCTTCCGCAGAATTGGTCGCCGACTAACTGCCCGTCCCAGAATTCCTCGCGCTGTCGGTCGCGCAACTCAGGAAAACGCTTTATGGTTCCGAGAATGGCGGCAACTACCCATTCGGCGACGGGTATGTTGTGGATGCCCTGGCCGTCGCAAAGCACAACGTCCTTCGGCAGCCACGGAGTGATCCAGTCCACGCCAGCAAGCAGGCACTGCACCACCTTTACCCCGCGAAGGTGCGGGAACATTGGCGTCGCGAGCCATCCAAACATGGGAGGGATCCAGAATTCAACGTCCACGGCACGATCCAGACCATCGGGAAGCGGAATGAATTCGACACCGTTTTTAGGGAAAGATTGCAGAAGATTTTTAGGAATATTGTCAGGAAAGCCGATGCGCAGCATAGCACGATGATAACCAGCCGCGCAGCGCGGGGCAAACGAAAGGCTGCACGTTCTCCTTGCGCTATTGGTTCCTGGGACTAAGATGCAAAACGTGTTTGGCGATGTCCGGCCAGAACTCACGAAAAACGTCGAACCCGCCATCGCGTATTGCCACCTGCACCAGCCAGCGTTGCCCGGTTTTGGTCCAGTCCCGATAGCGGGCCGGATAATACAGATCCCCCAACCCGGCGGCAGCGCCTTTGCCTACAATTTCCGAATAGTTGAAAGTATTTTTTCCCGCATCGTTCGGGGTAATCAAGACCCGTGTATACGCGTAGAGAGCGCGAACGTACCAGTGTCCTGTCCCAAGCGCGTAGTAACGTGAGTCCTGGCGTGTGAGGGTCGGAACGATGGTATCGGTCATGTAATTGCCAATGCCTTTGTCCACAAATCCATGCCAGTAGTAAACTCCGTAGCCAACCCAGCCATTGCCGAATTCCGGATAACTTTTCGTCACATAGGGAATTTCAGTATCCACCGCATTGAAGATGAACGCAGAATAATCGAATGTATTTTGCGTTCCGATCATGAATTTTTCTTTGAAACTCGGAGGTGGCGGTTTGGCGCCCACGCTGACGGCGCGATAATTCGGAATCCACCCCATAATGCGCTTGGGCTGTTGCCCATAGTCTGGCGGCGGGGCATTGGGATTCTGTAGGGCGTTGCCGTTCTTATCGTAGTGGACACGATCGCCTCTGTTCCCCGGAATTTTAGGCTGCGCATTTTGTCCATCTTTCTGCGGTTGCGCTGACGTGCCCTGCTGCGGGCTGGGCGCAGAGGACTGCTGCGCTGTCTGGGCGTCGGTCGACGACGGCGCACTCGCTGTATCCTCGCCAGTCTGTTTCACCATGGAGGTGGAAGCTATCAGGGCGGGGCCTGTTTCAGCTCCAGAAGATACCGACGCGAACCGACTTGCTGGATTGTCCGGCGGCGGGCTTTCTGTCTGAGCGTGGTTGCTCGCGGAACCTGACCCGGGGACTTCGACACCACTGTGTTGCTGTGCGGTCAAAAGACAAGGGAAGGACGCAATCCATAAAAAAAGGGCAAAAACTCGAGAAATACGCAAACAGACCGTCCAAAAATGGGGATGACTGTATTTTAATGCTTTAGTATTAGACGCAGTTCAGAGGCACTCGGTTTCGTATTCTTTCCTGCCTTGTTATCCTTATAAATAAATGCAAAATGCGGTGCGGCAGACCTCTCGCAAGACCTTTACCGGAATCTAAGAGAATATCGGCTATGATGACACCCCCGACGAAACAGAAGAAGCGGATGGCTAAAATTACCCTGCTTCTCTGTAGCCTGACCTTCCCCATATGCGCATTCTGTCAACATTCGCATGCGCGCACAGCACAAACCCATGCGACAAAAAACCAGCCTTTAGCAACTGCCAGCCTGATCGATCAGGGCTTTCACAAAATGTACAACCTTCACTTTAACCAAGCGCATGCTGAGTTTGTCCAATGGATGGCCATGCATCCTGAGGATCCGATGGGGCCGGTTTCGAACGCAGCCGCGTACCTTTTCTCGGAGTTCCATCGAACCGGCGTGCTGGACATGCAACTCTTCACTAACGATAACAGCTACATGAACCACAAACCTGGTCCCCCCAGCCGCATCGTACAACAAGCGTTCGACAATGACCTGGATAAAACCAATCAACTGGCCGATGCGGTCCTCGCCAAAAATCCGAAAGACGCCAGAGCTCTCTTCGCGAAGACCCTTGCCTATGGGCTGCACGCGGATTACGAGTCCTTAATTGCGCGCCACGACCTGAAAGGCTTTGAGTACACCAAAGCAGGCAGCCAGTATGCGCATGAGCTTTTGCAGGCCGATCCCCACGCCTACGATGCATATCTTGCCGTTGGAATGGAAAATTACATCCTGGGCCTGAAACCTGCGCCCGTCCGCTGGCTGTTGAGCATGGCGGGCGGGGAAACCAACAAGGACCTTGGCGAAAAGGACCTGGAATTGACGGCCGCCGACGGCCACTATCTTCGACCTCTTGCCAAGCTTCTGCTGGCTGTGGCCGCGATTCGCGACAAGGACAAACCGAAGGCGCGCCAACTACTATCATCGCTCGCACAGGAATTTCCAAATAATCCGTTGTACGCGCAGCAATTGGCGAAGATCGATTAGAGCAAACAACGGAGGCGTGGAGAAATTCCCACGCCCCGGCTGCTGGAAAATGTTACGCAGTTGTTATGGGATGTAGTAACGGAAGGACGTCCAGAACATATTGTCAGTAGCCTTTGGCTGTATTCCGCCTAGTCCAGACCAGAGCTTGCGTTGGGAATTGTTGTATTGCATGCCGTAGACCAATTTGCCTTTACCGCCACGATAGAAGTTGTACCAGAACCCGACCGTTTCATTGACAATGGCGCGGGTATCGTTGGCGCAATTCGCTTGTCCTCCGGGGCCGTATGGCGATGAACTGGGAACCGTCTCCGTCTCGCAACCGCTATTGTTGAAGGAATAGGAACCGTATCCAACCGGCGCACCCGCAGCATTCACATACGCCGCGCGACCCGCATAATCCCCACCGTAATACTCATACAGGTCCCATTTGCCAGGATGGAGTTCCGCGGAGAACAGCGCAACCGTATTGTGCAAAGGCGCCAGCGTACCGTCAGGATGGACTGTGCTGTCGGGCAGACCTCCTGCACCGTAACGTCCCACGCTCTGACCATACAGGCCGCGCAGGCCAAAGTTATACAGGCCTTTATGGAAAGGCAGCCATGCGGCGGCATCGATGCCACCGGCAACTTTTTTGTCGTTATAAGCGCCGGTCGAACTCTTCGTCCCAGCGTTCGGATAAACGCGATCACGCAGGAAGGTAGCTATCCCGGCGATTTCATAGTGACCGAATCCCGGCTCGAAGGCCACCTTGGCGATGACATCCGGCGCCATATTGATGGAGTAATTGGTGGCTGGATTGAGCAGCCCGCCAGGATTTCCCGCCGTACCAAGAACGAAGTTGTTGCTGAATCCCTGCCCGCCAAAGGTCGTCTGTGGATTTTCCAACGCGACACCGGCGAACATTTTTTTATTGAACAGGTTTTTGTAAACGCGGAACCCATACTGCCGCGTCCAGATAAAGCCCGGAACGTACTGAGGATCGATGGTCAGCGGGATCGCTTCGTATCGGTTCTCCATCCCGACTGTGTCGAGAGTCAGGAACGACCACATCTGACCGCCAACCACCGTCAGACCGCCTGTGTTCTGGTAGCGCGCCCACATCTGCCGCTGCCGTAGCGTGTAGCTGTTGCTCTCATTGTTGTTCGACGTGGTGCCAGCCGACAGAAAGTCAGCCTCGTAGTAGCCTGCGATGGTCGCAGTGTTATATCTCCCTTCCGCGAGAAGCGTGACGCGCGACTGACGGCCAGTGGCGACAAATTCATTCTGCTTGCCAAGCGCGGAATTGTTGAATGGGATGGAATTGAAAGGAGTGTTCAGACCGCCTCCGGTTGCCCGCTGACGGTCCACAGTTTCAGCCGCCAGGAAGCCCCCTGGAGTAATGTAGACATCTTTGTATTTCATCGCGATTGGGTGCGCATAGTTTTCGCGCATTCCCTCATCGTTCTGCCGAACAGTAATGATGTCCGCCTTGGCCTGCGCTGCATCCGCCTGCACGCCCTGCACTGCTTGTTGCAGATTGGTGTAAGCCTGCGTGTTTTGGCTGGTACTCTGCTGGACAGCCTGGGCCTGGGCCTGGATTTGGGCCTGGGCCTGCCGAGCGGCCTGCTGCGCTTGCTGGGCCGCGTCCTGCGCCTGCTGAAGTTGCTGGTCGCGAGTTTGCAACTGCTGCTTTAGCTGATCAATCTGTTCCTGTTGCTGCTGAAATTCCTGTTGCATTTGTTGGATCTGGGTTTCAATGCTCGAAGCCTTCCTGGTCGCGTGCTTTTTGTGGGCCATCGTCGTACTGGTGTTCGATTGTGCGTATGCCAGCGTGCCTGCCAGGGGCATACTTGCCACGCAGGATGCAAAAATCAGCGTTTTCAGTTTATTTGGTCGATGCTTCATTCGGCCTCTCGCTTGTAGTTGTAAAAATCATATGGAACAACCCTCCGCAATGCGTGACAATCGCCCCCGCGCGTGTCCATTGCCAGCCTATTCGACAGACCATGACAGGCGAGCAGCTTGGTTGCCATCGCGAGTAGTGTTACAGCCGTACATGAATATTCCGAAAACAGAAGATGAACAGGAGATGAATTCCCTGTCGGGCCGAGGAAAACAGAGTTTGCGCTATAAAAAACACGGCCAGACTCCTGCGAGTCTGGCCGTTCCTTCACAAACAAAGCGGACCCTGCTTACGGTAGATTGCCCAACTGATAATTCAATGCAGCCAGGGAAACCTCATACTCAACGCGCGCATTGATGTTCTCGATAGAGGCCCGTGTTTGCTCCAGTTGCATCTCGCTGAGTTCGACAATGGAACTGAGTCCCAGTTTGTAGCGGGCCTGGGCAAGTTCCAGCCCTAAGTTCGACGCCTGGAGCAGCTTTTCTGTCACTGCAATCTTCTTGTAGGAAGTATTTGCCTGCAACCACGCATCGCGGACGTCCCGCACTACGTTGTCGCGCAGATCGCGCAGGTTTTCATTGGCCGCCCTGGCGCGCTCATCCGCCGCGTTCGCCTCAGATGTATACAAGAAGCCGTTGAAGATCGGCACGCGCACGTTCAGTCCGATCGCGCCAAACCAGTTGCTGTTAAAGTATCTGGGATCTCGAATGGGAGTGCCACCGACGACGCCAAGGGTAGTGAGTGTCGGCAACAGTTGTTCCCGCTCCGCGCGGCCATATTTTTTCGCGGCCTTTTGATCGTAATCCAGCTCGATCAAATCTGGCCGCTGCTGCAAGGCAACCTGCACCAGTGCGTCCTGGTCGGGCGGAGGCAACGGCACAGCCCCTTTGTCTGAAACCAGCGTATATTGCATCGGGCGATCGAAGCCCAGCAAGGAGGTCAACGCGTTCATGTCCTTGTCGTACTGATCTTGCGCATCGAGCAACAGCAGTTTTGCCCGCGCGACGTTTTCTTCCGAGAAGGCAAGGTCGATGTCCGAGCGCAGTTTGTTTTTCGTCAACTCGGTAATCTGTTCATCGGTCGCCTGGCGGGTATTCACGGTCTGTTGCGCGACCTGCACCAGGGCCTGCGCTTCCAGCGCGTTATAAAAGGCCTGGTCGGTCATCAGCACGATATCGAGCTGGCTCGCCATGGCATGCGCGTTTTGTGCCTTTTCGTAGAGCTTGGACGAGGCAATCAGGTTCGAAGTATGTCCGAAGTCAGTAATCAGTTGCGATAGGTCGAGGCCGCCACCTAAGTGTGTCAGCAACCGGGTAGATCGCAAATTATCGAATGTGTAACGGCTACCACTATCTGCCTCTGCAGCAACGGCACCACCGTCGAGTTGCGGCAAATAAGCGGACCGCGTCTCGCGATACACCTGATGCTGCGCCCGGGCAAACAAGCGGCTGACACTGATACTCGGGTTGTTCTGGATGGCGATCTGTTCCGCTTGCTGGATCGTCAATTGCGCCGGAATCGAATCTACTCGCGTTCCGACGCTGGGCTGCTGCGAAGCCGCGCGCATGTTCTTGTCGGACGCCACCGTGGATACCACCGGCATGCCTCCGGTGGCAGTGGGGACATCGTTCTGCTGCTGAATGTTCCTCGCCAGCATCACGGTTGAGGGGGCGTCCGCCAGCTTCTGCGCCTGCGATGGCGGCCCTGCAACCATGGTGAGTATGCCCACTATGGACCAAACTATTCCTCTATGCATTATGCTCGTGCCTCCAGATCTGGCAGTTGCCTGCCTTGCTGCTCGAATTCTGCGTCGTGTCCGCGGTGTAGCAAGTAATATGCCGTGGGAACCAGGAAAATCGTGACCACACCGGAGACCACCAGACCGCCTAAAATCGCTCGCGCCAGCGGAGCATATTGCTCGCTGCCAGCTTCCGTTCCCAAAGCCATCGGAATCATGCCAAGCACCGTCGCCAGCGTCGTCATCAGAATGGGACGCAGGCGCACCCTGCAACCCTCTGCCAATGCGATCTTGATCGGCTTGCCCTCTGCGCGAAGCGCAACTACGAATTCAACGATCAAAATGCTGTTTGCAACCACGATGCCGGTCGTCATCAAGACCCCCATCAACGACATGATGTTGATGCTGGTGCCTGTGATCCATAGAAACAGCAACACCCCCGCAATCCCCGGTGGCACGGCGAGCAGGATCACAAACGGATCGGAAAACGATGCGAACTGCGCCATCAGGATGAGGTAGACAAGGATCACCGAAAGGACCAGGCCCATGGCAAAACTCAGAAAGGAATCATGCATGTCGTTGATGGAACCCGCAATGGTGACCAGCGTGCCGTTCGGAGGATGTTCCCCGTCGACAATCTTCTGGATCTGTCCGCCCACTTTACCCAGATCTTCCGTCTGCGGCATGATGTACACATCGAAGACCCGGCGTAGTTGATAGTGGTCCACCACTGTGGGAGTGTTGATGTATTTCACGTCCGCGACCGCTTCCAGTGGAACGACGTTGTCATGCGCCATTGGAGTAGCTTCCGCGCCGCTTTCAAGACTGCGCGATGCCGCTTCCAGCGGGCTCCCGGCGCGCAGCGGAATTTGCTTGAAGTCCTTGATGTTCTGAATCTGGCTGTTGTAATACTGCACGGTCATCATATAGTTGTTGCCCGACTTGGGATCGACCCAATAGCTTGGCGCAATCATGCCGTTGGATGTCAGCGCTGTAATGACGCCATCGACCACATCTTTCTCCGTCAGTCCAAGAATGGCGGCGCGCTGTCGGCTGACCCCCAGTTGCAACCCGGGATAGTCAATGTCCTGAGGGATGAGAACATCACTGACCCGGCCCAGTTTGCGGGCCTTCAGCGCAATGTCGTGCGCCAGGTCGTAGCCATCTTGAAAGCTCATCGTGCTGACGCGAATATCGAAAGGCGCGGGCTTACCCTGGTTCACGATCGAGTTCACCAATCCGCCTGCCTGGAAAAAGGTTTGCGCATCCGGGACTTCTTGTCGCACGCGCCGATGCACCCTCTCCATGTACTGATAACTGCTGAGTTTATGCTCCTCCTTGAGGCTCACCTGAATGAATGCATTGTCCATCGCCGTGTTCGTGGTGTAGATGGCAGACAAGTCGGGATACACCCCGATATTGGAGACGATCATATTGAGGTCGCTCGGCGGCACTACTTGACGAACGATGTTTTCAATGCGGGCGCAGTATTGGTCGGTCAACTCCAGACGAGTGCCTGCCGGGGCCTTCATGTTGATGACGAATTGCCCCGGATCGGTCCGCGGGAAGAAAGCGACACCGACAAAGGGGTATACAGCGAAACTGAGGATGACAAAAATGGAGAATGCCGCCACCACGGCGACTGGCCGATCCAGACAGTAGACGATGGCTTTGTCATACCAGACCTGCAGGCGATAAAAATATGAATTGAAGCCATGCACTACAGTTTGGAAGAGAGAATTTTGCCTGTGTTTTACAGGTGCTTTTAGCGTGCCTGGAGAGTCCGCAGACTCGTACCCTGCAATCTCTTTCTGCGACACAGCCTTTTCATGTCCTTTGAAGGTGATGAACTTTGCGCAAAACAGCGGCACCACCGTCATCGCCACAAAGTAAGAGGCCCATAGAGCGAACACCACGCCCAGCGCCATCGCGGTAAAAAGGTATTTGCTGACACCCACCAACAGAACTACCGGGAAAAACACGATGGACGTAGCGACGGTGGCTGCAAGCACAGCAAGATCAACCTCTTTGCCGCCCTGTTCGGCAGCGACGATGGGCGGTTCGCCCATCTCCATATGACGGAAGATGTTTTCCAGCACCACGACAGAGTTGTCGATCAGCCGTGACAAAGCCAGCGCCAGGCCCCCCAGCACCATAGTATTGATGGTGTTGCCGGTCGCATTCAAAAGCATAAATGCCGCCAGCGTGGAAATCGGGATCGACAGCAGCACAGCAACCGTGGCCCGCAGGTTGCCGAGAAACAGCAGGATCATCAGCGCCGTCAGAACCAGGCCGATGCCGCCTTCGCGCATCACATTGTCGACCGCCATCTTCACGAAGACCGACTGATCGAACACCACCTTCGCCTTCAACTGCCGGGGTACATCCAGCAAGCGCTTCACCCGCCTGCGGATGCCGTCCACGATGGTAATGGTATTGCTGCCGCCCCCCTGCTTGAAGATGGGCAGATAGACGGAATGCTCCCCATCCACGCGGACGATGTTGTACTGCAATTGGCCGCCATCCTCGGCATGGCCCACATCGCCCACCATGACCGAAGCATTGTCATAGGTCCTTAACGGGATCTTATTGGCGTCCGATGGTTTGACCACCTGGCTGTTGGCGTAGATGTTGTAGTCCTTGGGGCCGATGCGAACATCGCCTGCGGGCAGAATCAGGTTCGACGCATTCACCGCCTTGTACACGTCATTGATGCTCAGACCGTTGGCCTGTAGCTTCAGCGGGTCGACATACACCATCACCTGGCGGTAGGTCCCTCCATACGGCTGCGGTACCGACGCCCCCTTGACGCTGGCCACCTGGTCGCGGATCTCAAACATCGCGTAGTCTTTCAACTGGATTTCGTCCAGGCCCTGCCCCTCCACGGTAATCAGACAGACTGGCAAATTCGCCGCGTCGAAGGAAAGCACGACCGGCGGAAAGGTCCCTGGTGGCAAACGGCGCAAATCGGCCATGGCCAGGTTGGAGATATTGCTGACACCAGCGTTCTGATTGGTCCCCGGCTGGAAGTACACCTTGATTAAGCTGACACCGGTCATCGACCGCGATTCGATGTGGTCGATGTTGCTTCCCAGCGTAAAAAAACGCTCGAAGGTATTGGTGATGTCGGCTTCAATCTGCTGCGGCGGCATGCCGGAGTAGAAGGTCGCCACTACCACCACCGGGATATTAATGGTCGGAAACAGATCCACCGGCATACTCAAAAGGTTCACCATGCCGACCACCACGATGACCATACACGCCATAAATATGAAAAACGGATATCGAATGGCAAAAGACGACATCTACTTCTGCCCTTTCAAAGGCGGAGCGTTTCCTGTGCATCGTGCACTGGTTGATACAGTAAAAAGCGAAGTAGCATGCACGGCGGTCAGGTTGGAAGCTCCCGCCATCCCTTGCATCCATCGTTGGTGCGCACATTCCCGTTGAGCCACTACTTGAATAACTCACAGCGCCAGACACCCTGTCAAATTCGCGATGAGATGAAATGACCCCTCCTCCTTTTTCGCACTAGATCCAGGCCTCACCGTCCGGAGGCGCTTGATAGCCGTGCGTATCATTCTGCGCTTCATGGCCGCGGTGGATCAGAAAGTACACCGTAGGGACCAAAAACACTGTGACTACACCAGAAACGGTAAGGCCGCCTAAAATCGCGCGCGCCAGCGGAGCATACTGTTCACTGCCCGCTTCCAGGCCGAGCGCCATGGGAATCATACCCAGGGCAGTGGCCAGGGTAGTCATCATGATCGGTCGCAGACGCACTTTACAGGCTTCCGTAAGCGCTTCCTTGAGGGGCTTGCCTTCCGCGCGCTGGATGCCGACAAAGTCGACGATCAAAATACTGTCGGAGACTACGATGCCGGTCATCATCAGCAACCCCATCAGAGACATAATATTCATGCTGGTTCCCGTCACCAGAAGAAACAGCAGCACGCCCGATACACCGGGAGGGACCGCCATCAAAATGACGAAAGGATCCGAGAAGGACGCGAACTGCGCCATTAGGATCAAATAGACAAGGATCACGGACAGCGTCAGGCCGATGGCAAAACTCCGGAAGGAGTCGTGCATATCGTTCACGGAACCCGCAATCGTCACCAACGTGCCATGGGGCGGATGTTCCCCATTGACGATCTTCTGGATCTGTAAGCCGATTTTCCCCAGGTCCTCAGTCTTCGGCATGATGTAGACATCGAACTCGCGACGTAACTGATAGTGGTCCACGACGGTCGGCGTATTGATGTACTTCACGTCCGCCACCGCTTCCAGAGGAGTGATGTTGTCGTGCGTCTCATGCGATAGCGTCGAAGTTTCCGGGACTGCGCCTGTGTCCGTCCGTTCCGCAGCAATCATGGTGGGGCCAGCGCGCAAAGGAATTTCCTTGAAGTCCTTCATCGACTGGATCTGGCTGTCGTAGTACTGCACAGTCAGCATGTAGTTATTGCCAGACTTGGGGTCGATCCAGTAGCTGGGCGCAATCATTCCGTTCGACGTGAGCGCCGTGATGACCCCATTGACGACATTCTCTTCTGTCAAACCGAGGATCGCCGCCCGCTGTCTACTTACGTTCAATTGCAGACCCGGATAGTCGATGTTCTGCGGAATCAGCACGTCGCTGACATCGCCGAGTTTGCGGGCCTTCGCCGCAATGTCCTGCGCGACGGCATCGCCAGCCTTAAAGCTCATGGTGCTGACACGGACATCGAACGGCGCCGGCTTGCCCTGGTTCACAATGGAGTCCACCAGACCGCCTGCCTGGAAGTAGGTCTGTACTTCCGGGACTTCCCTGCTGACGCGCCTGCGGACCATCGACATGTACTTGTAGCTGCCGATTTTGTGGTCTTCCTTCAAGCTGACCTGGATCACTCCGTTATCCATCGCCGTGTTGCTGGTATAAATGGCGGACAAGTCGGGATACACCCCGATATTGGAAACGATCATATTGAAGTCGTCGGGCTTGACCACTTGACGCACAATATTCTCGATGTGGTTGAAGTATTGATCTGTCAGCTCAATGCGAGTTCCCGGTGGAGCTTTGACGGTGATTTGAAACTGTCCGGGATCGGTCCGGGGGAAAAACGCCACGCCAAGGAATGGGTAGAGTGCGAAACTGCAAAGGACGAAAAGCAGGAATCCCGCAGTGACCAGAACGGGCCTTTCCAGAGAACGGTGAATCGCGTGGTCGTACTTTCTTTGGATGTAATGGAAGCCATCGTTAAAACGCGCCACGACAAATTGGAATGGCGTCAAGTGTTTAGGTTCTCGAGCGCGCTGCTCTGCCGCTTCGTCCTCTGCCAGCCCGGCTGGATCGCGTTCCTCGACCTCAGAGTTATGCTCGCCGTGCCCTTCAATGGTGATGAACTTCGCGCAGAACAGAGGGACGACGGTCATGGCGACGAGGTACGACGCCATTAGGGCCAGCACCACGCCCAGAGCAAGGGCTGTGAACAGATACTTGCTGACTCCCACAAGCAGCACGACCGGAAAAAACACAATGGAGGTGGACACGCTGGCGGCCAGCACGGCCAACTGGACTTCCTTGCCGCCTTGTTCCGCTGCCACGATGGGAGGCTCGCCCATCTCCATGTGGCGAAAGATATTTTCCAGCACCACGACGGAGTTGTCGATCAGCCGCGACAACGCCAGCGCAATACCGCCCAGCACCATGGTATTGATGGTGTTGCCGGTCGCATTTAACAGCAGCCCGGCAGCCAGCACGGAAATCGGGATCGACAACATGACGGCCACGGTCGCTCGAATGTTGCCAAGAAATAGCAGAATCATGGTAGCGGTCAGTACAAGTCCGATAAGACCTTCGCGGGTCACGTTATCGACCGCCATCTTGACAAAAACGGACTGATCGAAGACCACTTTCGCCTTCAACTCCGGCGGTACGTCCAACAGATACTTCACGCGTTTGCGGATACCGTCCACGATGGTGATGGTATTGCTCCCGCCACCCTGCTTGAAGATCGGCAGGTAGACGGAATGTTCCCCATCCACGCGGACGATGTTGTATTGCAATTGCCCGCCATCCTCGGCATGGCCAACATCCCCCACCAGCACGGAGGAGTTGCCCTTGGTCTTCAGCGGGATCTTATTGGCGTCCGATGGTTTGACCATCTGGCTGTTGGCATAAATGTTGTAATCTTTGGGGCCGATGCGGACGTCGCCGGCGGGAAGGATCAGGTTGGAATCATTGACGGCCTTGTAGACGTCATTGATGCTCAGGCCGTTGGATTCCATCTTGAGCGGGTCGACATAGACCATCACCTGACGATAGGTCCCTCCATACGGCTGCGGCACCGATGCACCTTTGACGTTGGCCACCTGATCGCGAATCTCAAACATCGCGTAGTCTTTCAACTGGATTTCGTTCAGGCCTCGGCCTTCAACGGTAATCAGACAGACCGGCAGGTTCGCCGCGTCGAAACTCAACACCACGGGCGGAAAAGTCCCTGGAGGCAAACGGCGCAAATCGGCCATGGCCAGGTTGGAGATATTGCTGACGTCGGCATTTGGGTCTGTGCCCGGCGTAAAGTACACTTTAATCAGGCTGACGCCGGTCATCGACCGCGATTCGATGTGTTCGATGTTGCTTCCCAACGTGAAGAAGCGCTCAAATGTGTTGGTGATGTCGGCTTCAATCTGCTCCGGCGGCATACCGGCATAGAAGGTCGCAACGACCACCACAGGAATCTTGATGGCGGGGAAAAGGTCCACCGGCATGCTCATCACATTCACCGTGCCAACTACCACGATGAACATGCAGGCCATCAGAATGAAAAACGGATAGCGAATGGCAAAGGACGACATTTACTTTTGTCCTCCCTGCGCTGGGACCGCGTGTGGCTTCTTTTGCGGACTTTGTTTCTGTTGCGACGTTTGGTTGAAGTTGGCCAAGCTCATATCGACCGGACTCGGCGTCACTAGCTGACCCGGCTGGTAGTTGGCCTGGTTGCCCACAATCACGCGATCTCCTACGTTGACGCCGCTGACAATTTCATAAAAATTTGCGCCTTGGATTCCCAATACAACTGGCTTCTTGACAACGTGATTGGTCTGATCCACTACCAGGACATAAGGTTGGTCTCCTTCCACAATGCCGTCGATGGGGACCACCATGGCATTGTTTTTGTGTTTTAAGGGAAAGGTGGTATTGGCATACATACCAGGAGACAGATGCAGATCTTTATTCGGGATGTCCACCTCAGTCAACATGGTGCGCGTATTGCGATCCATGGAGCGCGTGAAGCGGACAATCGTCGTATGAATCACTTCGCCTGTAGCCTGTACCTGGACCACCGCAGGCCCACCCAGACGCATATAATTCGCGTCTGACTCCGGCACTGGCATGCGGAGTCGCAACAAGCCGCTTTGGGCCAGACGCACGATCGGCATGGCGTCCTTGCTCTCGCCAGTACCCGCTGCGATCAAGGCCCCGGTATCGGCATAACGGAAAGTGACGACACCATCGAAAGGCGCGCGCACATAGGAATACGCCTGTAGCGCCCTGTAATGTTCCAGGGTGGCGGCGTCCTCGCTCGATTTCTGCTGGGCCGCAGCATACGCGGACTTTGCGGCGTCGATCTGCGCTTCTGAGGAAAGATCCGCAGCCTGCTTATCGTCCAGGTCCTGCTGGGCAATCAAACCAGGCAGCTTGGCCGCGGCGTTGCTCAAACGAATGTATTCCGCATGGAGTGCCCCATGGATCGCAACTGCGCGGGAAACATCGTGGTTGGTGCGCTCCACTTCCGAACCGTCACGGACCACCGCAGCCTGGGCCGATCTCACCTGCGCATCCAGTTCCGGGATTTCGAGGATGGCCAGAACTTCGTTGGTGTGTACCCGGTCTCCGATATCGACAAAGATGTCCTTGACATAGCCCGACACTTTGCCGTGGACCAGAATGTCCTGATATGCCTGAAACACCCCAGGGACCGTTACAGAACTCTCCTCGGGCCCGAGCTGTACGCTTGCTACAGCGGCCGCGAGAGGTTGATTTTGAGTGGCCCGATTGGACTCCTCTTTTGCGCCCACAGACCTTTCATGCATCATGAAGAGGGCGCCAATGGCTACGATGACGATAACAGCAACAATAATGACAGTGCGCTTAGACTTACTCATGGGAAAAGTTTCCTACCTGTGCCAAAAGGCATAGTTTGAGCCACCTATGGATTCCTACCGTGCAGGGACCACTATATTTAGAAACACGGGGTGCATGCCTGCGCTGGCAAGTACTCTTACAACGCTGCGAAGACTACGGGAGGCGGTAAGAAGAAGAAATGAGTCAGGCAGGACCTACTTCGCTTGAAGCGAAAGCGTTGCTGCGAGTCGCGACACAGCAGCGAAGAGCCAAACTTGCCAAACCCAAGAACCACAGTCGCGAAAGCAAAGACCACCCCAAAAATCATCGGGCCCAGAGACCCATGGGAACTATCTCTCGATTGCCGGGATGGAGCCACCATCCGATTGCGCTCGGTCAGGCACATTTTGGCGGCAGGCACATGACCACCCGCCTGTTGCGTGGATTCGTACTGCGCCAATCGGTAGTGAAGGGCCCAGATAAACATCGCCAAAAGCACCACAAAAAGACAGACACTGAATCCGCTCCAATAAGCAAACGGCGCCTGACGATTGCCGCCCAATTGGCTGCTATTCCCTGTCTCTTTGTGCCTCATCCGTACCTTTGGGACTCCAACAATGGAAGATTGAGTTCGTACCCTTGGTTGCTGGAGTATTACTCCGCGTACCCTGTCGCTGAATTTCATCTTAACGTATTCGGCGCTGGCGATTCTGTTTCAATAAGCTTTAAACAATATATTTCCAGTCCTGCGGCGCAAAACGCCGAACTCCGAAACCGGCTGCAAAATTCACTAAAAGTCCTATTTCAACGAAAACGCAGTCGAGCGCAACGGTGCATCCGAATTAGTGGATGTCTCCCATTGGACGCAGGCTGCTTGAAAAGGTCATGTTTCCTCTCAGCCTCAAAATCGACTCCTGGCCGCTTGCTAGGGCTGGCGCCGTCTTCCGGAGATAGCATCCGGCGTGGCCTGCTTGCAAGCCCTGGAAGTAGGTTCCTTGCTTGCTCGATTTATACAGGCGTTCGCTATATAAAATAATACGGATAGACGATGAACTCCACGCTGACCGCGCGCAACGAAAAATAGAAAACTGCTTTCCCCCGCCGAGCGCAATCTGCGTCGAAAGCTCATTATCCAGGACAGTCTTGTTCTACTCAGCCTTACTGCGATTACCATTTGCATCGCAGTATTGACGTATTTCTTTTTTCATTCCTTTCGCGAGCATCGCCGCGTGCTGGAAAAACGTTGGTACGCGCGCGGAGAAATGGCGCTTGCGGCGGCCCACCCTCAAGACGCGGTGCAGGATTTTCGTTCTGCCTTATCTCTCTCCTCCGCCAACCGGGACTATGAAATGGCCCTCGCTGAGGCACTAGCCGCCGCCGGCCAAACCGATGAGGCCTACGCGTATTTTTCCAATTTGCATGATGCGGAACCAGGGGATGGATTTCTGAATCTGCAACTTGCCCGGCTGGCCGTGCGACGGAAGGATCCGGCCCAGGCAATCGCTTTTTACCGCTCCGCTTTGAACGGATCATGGCATGGGCAAGGAGCAGAACTCCGTCTACAGATCCGCCTCGAACTTGCTAAGTACCTGTTGTCTCTCGGCAAGACCAGCGATGCGCAGGGGGACCTTCTCACCGCGGAAGGAAATTCCCTCGATAGACCGTCCGCGCTGTTTGAAATCGCCGACCTTCTGAAGCAGGCCGAGGATCCCTCCGATGCCTGGGGGGCCTATCAGCGCGTGGAGCGGCACAGCCGGGCAACCCCTTCGCAAATCCAGCAAGCGTTGCTGGGAGAAGCTAGCGCGGCAATTTCAATGGGCCAATATAAACGTGCTGCTCTGGCACTGGATCGCTTTGAAATAAAAGCACGTCAACATCCCTCGGCCAGTAGCCCAGAGGAAAAGCGGGAGGTATCTCAGCAGTTGCCACAACTAAACCGCATGTTGCAACTGATTCCGTTTTACGGACTCCAACCTATACAACATGCGAAGCGGTTGCTGGTCGAGGCCAACATCGCCCACCAGCGCCTGCAAAGTTGCTTGACGCAGATACAAACGGAAACCGCCTCGGGTGACGGCGGTTTCGATGGCGGGATCCACGCCACCGACCTGTCGGCACTAGAGTCCCAGTGGGAGGCAATGGCGCATATCCAGCCTTCTGTGCTGGCCCAGGATGCGGCTGCGCAGCAGAGCATGACGGACTGGACCAGCCAGACCGAGATCGTAACCTCAAATTTCTGCGGAGCACCCACTGGCGACAACGCCCTGCTGCTGCAACTGGCCCTGGTACCGGATAAAACAGAATGAGTCGAGCGTGAAAGAGTTGAACCAGATACAAGCGGACATGCCTTCCACGGAAGATGCGCCACTCAACGACAACACAGCGGCGTTGACGGATGCGGACATCAACCGCATCGCGCCATCCCGTGGAGAACGCCTGTTTCTAGTCCTCTCCATCTTTATCGGAGGACTCTCCGGGCTGCTGGTCGTTTGTTTCCGCATTTCCATTGAATGGCTGCGGGTGCTGCTGCTAGGCTCCGTTCCTCACCCCGGCCAATATCGATTGCTGCTCATTCCCATGGCGGTGGGCCTGCTGGTCGGGCTGCTGGTCAAATATTTCTTCCCCCAGGCAAGGGGCAGCGGCATCAACCAGACGAAGGCCGCGCTCTACATCTATAACGGGTACATCTCGGCCCGCACCATGATGGGCAAGTTCATTACTGCGGCGCTGGCCATCGGCTCCGGTCAGTCGCTTGGCCCAGAAGATCCATCGCTACAGATTGGCGCCGGAATCGCATCCCTGATTGCGCGACGCCTGCATCTTTCGCGCGAACGGCTGCGCCTCTTTGCCCCCGTGGGAGCAGCCGCAGGGCTGGCCGCGGCGTTCAACGCCCCCATCTCGGCAATTCTTTTTGTAATCGAAGAAGTGATCGGAGCGTGGAGCGCGGCCGTGCTCGGCTCCATCGTGCTGGCCGCAGTTTCCAGCGTGGTGGTGGCCCGCGCGTTCTGGGGTGCGCAACCCATGTTTCGCATCCCCGCCGTGACGCTGCGCGACAACCGCGAATTGCTGGCTTACGCGGTCCTGGGCATTGTCGGAGGCTTCGCCGCAGTTATGTTTTCTCGTTTGCTGGGCGTATTGCGTCCGTGGCTTCGATCATTGCCGGAATGGACGCAGGTGCTGCAACCAGCGGGAGCTGGCCTGCTGGTCGGCTGCGTAGGTTTTTTCGGGTTCCCTGAGGTGATGGGGGCCGGTTACGACACCATCGACCATGCCATGCACGGGGAATACCTCTGGCACGTTCTGCTGGCGCTCGCCATTCTAAAAATTCTCGCCACCACCGTTTCCTTCTCAAGCGGCACACCCGGCGGTATGTTCGCGCCAACGCTGTTCATTGGTGCCATGCTTGGCGCTTCCGTGGGCAGTTTTGAAAAACATTTTTTTCCGCATCTCCCCGGCTCCGTTGGATCGTATGCGCTGGTCGGCATGGGCGTGTTGTTCGCCGCCT
>JAJYGR010000275.1 GCA_021790655.1 Acidobacteriota bacterium
CGATGCAGCGACAGCCGCACATCGACATGGCCGCGGACCAGATGCTCCTTCAGGAGTTTGCGCCACTGCATCTCCAGCGCATCCATGCCGTTCGGCAAATGAAACTGCAAATCCAGAAAGCGATGGTTCACGCTCTTTAAGCTGAGAACATATGTGGTATTCGCCGGGGTCACGCCCGTAACGCGGGCAAATCCGGTCATGGAACGTATTGGGGAAGTGGGGGAGGAGAGAACGAGGGACTTGGCTGGATCAATGATTTTCTCCACGGCTTCAGGCTCCTAAGTAACGCGCGCGATCCATTCTTCGCTGCATACATACTGACATCGTTGCCCCTGTCTATACAGAGTTAGGCAGCATTGGGAAAAATTCTATAACTCTTGGGGCCTTGCCGGTATTTTGTAGCGTATTCTGGCAGAATACGCCGACCAATTCTGTCGTTCGCGCCCGAATCAATGACCAGATCAAGGAAGAAGCCACAGCAGTCCTGGCTGCCATGGGACTTACTTTGTCAGACGCATTCCGCCTGTTGCTGGTGCGCGTGGCCTGTGAGAAAGCATTACCCTTTGAGCCTTTGACCCCGAATGCCGAAACCATCGAAGCCATGAAGGCTGCCCGCCGAGGAGAGTTGGTGAAAGCCGGAAATGTGAAGCCTCTATTCGAGACCTTGCGTGCGGACGATTAAGTTCACCAGCAGATTTAAGCGCGACTATAAGCGCGAGAGTCGCGGACAACACCGGCTGACTCTGGAGGCTGATCTGTTTGAGGCTGATCTGTTTATCGTCGTCGAGCGTTTGGCGGCGGATGAGCCGCTACCGCATTCCCAATACGATCATCCCCTGGTGGGTGAGTGGGCCGATCGCAGGGACTGCCATATCCAACCGGATTTAATACTGATTTATCGGAAGCCCGATGTGACGACGCTTGAAGTTGTCCGCATCGACTCGCATAGTGAACTTGGAATTTAAAAAACCCTCATAGGTGGCTGCGGGCCGCCACCGCAGCTTCGGAGATGTCGAAAAACTGTAGCTGGTGCAGACGTTGAAAGGTGGCTGAATTTTTTAGCAGTTCTTCATAGCTGCCAATCGCGGTAATATGACCGTCTTCCATGACCGCAATTCTTGTCGCGCGGCGCACCGTGGAGAGGCGATGCGCAATGACAAAGACCGTCCGCCTGTGCATCAGGTTGGCAAGCGCGGCCTGCACCAGCGCTTCACTCTGCGCGTCGAGCGCGGAAGTCGCTTCATCCAGAATTAAAATCGGGGCGTCTTTCAGCAGCGCGCGGGCAATCGCCAGTCGTTGACGCTCGCCGCCGGACATGCGGAAGCCTTTTTCTCCGATGATGGTGTCGTAACCCTCCGGCATTTGCTCGATAAACTCATGCGCCAGCCCGGTCTTGGCGGCTTCAATGATGCGCGCCTTCGGTACGTCCGGCAGTCCATACGCGATATTGTTCCGCACCGTGTCGTTGAACAGGATCGTCTCCTGCGTTACTTTGGCGATCTGCGTGCGCAGGGAGTAAAGTGTAACGTCCCGCAGGTCGTGGCCGTCGATGGTGATTTGACCGCTCGACACGTCGAAAAAGCGCGGAATCAAATTTACAAGCGTCGTTTTCCCCGCGCCGCTGGGGCCCACAAACGCGACCACCTCGCCTCGCTTCACTGTCAGGTCGATATCGTGTAGGACTTCCTTCTGGCCCTCTTCGTCGGCATAGGAAAAATTGACATGGTGAAAGCAGAATGCGTCATGAAACGCTTTCAGTTGGATGGCATGAGGCTTTTCCTGCACATCGTCGTGCGCATCCATAAATTTGAAGATGGATGACGACGCGCCCAGCGCCTGCTGAAAACTGTTGTAGTAAAGCGCGAATTTACGCACAGGGTCGTAGAGCTTGAACACCGCGATGGTAAAGGTAAAGAACGCTCCTTCGGTCATCGCATGTTGTTGAATGCGTATCCGTCCCAGCAACAACAACAGCGCGATGGCTACCGCGCCGATGGCATCCATAAGCGGCGAACTGATGGCCTGCGCGCGCGCCGAGCGCAGGTTGGCGCGGAACAGACGGCGCGCGGCGGCGCGGAAACGAGTCAGCTCCCACAGTTCCATGCTGAAGGCCTTGACGATACGGTTCCCTGTCACCGTTTCGTGCAGGATATTCTGGATCTCTGCCAGCTTGTCCTGTCCGGTGCGGGTTGTGCTGCGCACCCGGCGTCCAATGCGCCGTGCCGACGAAATGACGACCGGCACAAACAGCAGTAGCACCCAGGCCAGTTTGCCGCCGTACAGGATGACGACCGCGATGAGAAACAGCAAGGTAAAAAATTGCTGTAGAAAGTCCGACATCACCGTGGACATGGCAAACTGTACCCGCTCCACGTCGTTGATCAGCGTCGAGAGGATGGTGCCCGTAGAGTGTTTCTGGAAGAAGGAAACCGAACGCCTCAGAATGCTTTCATACAGGTCATTCCGCAGGTCGGTGATCATCCCATATCCGGCGAAGTTCGACAGGTAGGTTCCCAGATAGTCGCAAAGACTCTTGATGGCCGTCGATGCCACGAGAGCGAAAGCGACCATGGTCCACGCATTGTGAAAATAGCTGGGGACCAGTTGTTCCAGGCTCAACCGGAGATGAAAACTTTGGAACGTGAAGTTGACGAGTTGCAAATGGTGCGTACTGTCGGCAGGCTTCAGCACTTCGTCGAAAATGGGCTTGATAAGCAATACACGGAAGGCGTCCAGCAGTCCCACAATGGCCATCAGCAGCACGGAGGCCAGCGCCTGGACTGTATACGGGGCTGCATACCGCACTAAACGCAGCAGCCTCTTCATACGGTCCCTCGGTACTTCGCGTTGGCCGCATATACGCTCGAAATGAGGCGGCTGCTTATCTTCACTGTTAGCTTCACTGTTGGTGGAGGTCCGCACCCATTGTAGTCGGAGTCAGGGATTTCCTATCCGCGTCCGAAATTGTTTCGATGCTGGCCTGCTATAAGGTCGGGTACCCAAGATGCGGCGCGTTGTTTGCGGCCCATCTGGGGGACGGATGTATGCCGCAGGGGGAAGGAGGCCATCCCACATCTCCCAGCATAAAACGCGGGTAGATATTGATGGCATGATTGCTGCGATCAGTCCAGCAGATGCAATTCTTTCCCCGGCTTAAAACGCACCGCCCGGCCCGGCTCGATGGGGACCTCAGCGCCGGTACGCGGGTTTCGGCCTATTCCCGTTTTACGAGGCCGCACACTAAAAACGCCAAATCCCCGCAGTTCAATTCTGTCGCCGGCCGCGAGAGCATTTTTCATGCTTTCGAAGACGGTGTCCACGGCTGCCTCTGCTTTTACGCGAGGGAGGCCTGTACGGTCCGCAACTTTATGAACTACGTCCTGTTTAATCAAGTGAATTTCTCCGTTCGTCACTCAGGATGGTGGATGTAGCATCCCGCATACCCATGCTAGGGTCGAGTTTTCATGATTGTCAATGCGGCGACACTCTCGTACACTCGGCCTGAAGCACACTATTCCAAGGCTGGGCCACGACCGAAACATGTGTGAGGCAGCCTGACGAGGGACCAAGGATGTCGATTAAGAGTGACCGCTGGATTCGCGAACAAGCGCTTCAGCACAAGATGATTGCGCCATTCAGCGAAAAACAAGTGCGTGAAGGCGTAATTTCCTACGGGTTGTCTTCCTACGGGTACGATTTACGCGTTTCCGATGAATTTAAGATTTTCACCAATGTAAACAGCACGGTAATTGACCCAAAAGCCTTCGATGAACGCTCTTTCGTAACCATGAAGGCCGATTCGGTAGTCATCCCGCCGAACTCGTTTGCCTTGGCGCGTTCTGTGGAGTATTTCAGAATTCCAAGGAATGTTTTAACTATTTGCGTAGGCAAGTCAACCTATGCGCGGTGCGGCATCATCGTAAATGTAACGCCATTCGAGCCGGAATGGGAGGGATTTGTAACTTTAGAAATTTCTAACACCACTCCGCTTCCAGCACGCATCTATGCAATGGAAGGGTTGTGCCAGATCTTATTTTTTGAGTCCGATGAGACCTGCGAAATCAGTTACGCAGATCGAAAAGGCAAGTATCAAAACCAGCAAGGCATCGTTTTACCGAAGTTATAGGGTACGCAACAAATACCCTGACTGAGTGAGAGCGGCGCATGAAACAAGGGCCAGGGAAAATGTCTCAATCGAATGCCGCTTTACTTCAGATCGTAACCGATCCAGCGATTGCTGCTGGTGATGTCAAACCTCCTTCCTTGTCCCGTTTTCCAGCCGTGCCGATACGGGTGTGTTTATTGCACATAGATCCGCTCCGTGCCGCCGGCTTGCAGGCGATTTTTGAAGACTATGTCAGCATACAGATCGTCGTTCAAGAGTCGACCCGCGACGACGAAACAGCCATCTGGCGCGACCCCACTGTGCAAGTTGCGATAGTGGGTTCGCACGCCGGGAAGGCAATCGCAACGCTGATTGCTTCCCTGCGATTGGCCAGACCCGATCTGCATATTGTGGTCATGTCTCCCGCCAAAGGGAGTGAGGCGATTCTGCGTGTTCTCAGTCTTGGCGCCCAAGGTTTTCTCCACGATACGGTGGGGAAAGATGAGTTTGAGGAAGCAGTCCGTGTTGTTGCTTCTGGCTCCCTCTGGGCGCCACGCCGAATTCAGGCGCAGTTGGTCAAGAGACTTTTGGCGGAACGTGCTGGAAGTCCACAGGGAGGCAGCTCTAGCTTTACCAAGAGAGAACAAGAAGTTCTCAGCCTCTTGCTGGATGGCAGTTCAAACCGCGAGATAGCCAGAAAGCTGAAAATCGAGGAGCGTACCGTCAAATCTTATGTGGCCACGTTGATGGCCAAAACAGGGGTGA
>JAJYGR010000005.1 GCA_021790655.1 Acidobacteriota bacterium
TCGGTGCATACCGTCATCAGCTTCGACTTCGCCGTAGCAATTATGCCCGGTTGGCACACGACCATCTTTCCGCCATATTTCGTGGCTGGCGCCATTTACTCAGGTTTTGCCATGGTCTTGACCTTGGCCATCCCGATCCGCAAGTTCTACCATCTCGAAGACCTGATTACCATTCGCCATCTGGACAACTGCGGCAAGGTGATGCTGGCCACTGGCTTTATTGTGGCCTACGGCTATATGACAGACATTGCGTATGCCTGGTACTCGGCGGACAAGTGGGAATTCTTCATGGCATGGAACCGCATGTTCGGACTGATGGGCTGGTCCTACTGGATACTTATCGTTTCCAATATCGCCATTCCACTGACCACGCTCTGGTCCCGGCGGCTGCGGCAGAATGTCGCGTTTCTGTTCATTGTCTCGCTCATTGTGAACACGGGCATGTGGTTTGAACGTTTCGTGATTGTTGTTACCAGCCTCACCCGCGACTACCTGCCGTCTTCGTGGGGCACGTACCGAGCGACCCGCTGGGACTATATGACGTTTGTCGGAACGCTTGGATTGTTCACATTTCTCTTCTTCCTCTTCATTCGCTTCTTGCCTATGATCCCGATGTCGGAAATTCGCCAGATTTTGCCTGGAGCGAAAATCAATGAAGCGGAACTTCAGCACAAAGGGGGTGACTGATGCCAGTACGTGAGGGTATTTACGGCCTGCTTGCTGAATTCAATACGCCTACTGAGCTTGTTGTGGCGGCCAAGGCTTCTTATAACGCAGGGTACAGGCGCATGGACTGCTATACGCCCTACCCGATAGAGGAAGCAGCAGAAGCCATCGGTTTCGATGAGCCAAAGGAAAAGGGTGTTGCCGGAGTATGTCTCTTGGGAGGCATCCTGGGTGGCCTGACCATGTTCATGCTGGAATCCTGGGTCTCCATTTGGGCCTATCCACTCGATATCGCCGGGCGGGGAATGTTTTCCTGGGTGGCATTTGTCATCCCCGCCTATGAGTGGACCATCCTCTGGGCCGGGCTTTCTGCTGGTTTTGGAATGCTGGCGTTGAACCGTCTGCCTTCTCCTTATCACCCATTGTTCAACGCGCCGAACTTTCGCAACGGCGCTACGTCGGACAAGTTTTTTCTCTGCCTGGAGGCGGATGATCCTCGGTTTTCCATTACGGAATCGCGGTCGCTTCTGGAGTCCCTCCACCCGGTTTCCGTGGTTGAGGTGGAACACTAAACACATGCGTATGCCTTCATCCCAATCCGTTTTTCGCTGGACATTGACTTCTGCGACGCTGGCCGCTCTCACCCTGATGGCGGGCTGTCGTCAGGACATGCAAAACGAGCCCAAAATGGTTCCGCAGCGTGAATCCACCTTTTTCGCCAGCGGTCGGTCCGTTCGGCCCCAGGTGCTCGGTACGGTATCGCGCGGACAGTTGGATGCCGACACCTACTTCCACTCCGGCCTGATCAACAATCAGGAGCAGGACAAAATACCGTTTCCTGTAACCATGGACGTATTGCTGCGTGGCCAGGAACGGTTCAACATCTATTGCTCTCCATGCCATTCCCGTGTGGGAAATGGCCGTGGCATGATCGTCGAACGAGGCTATAAACCAGCGGGTAACTTTCAGGAGGCGTTGATTCTCAATAAGCCCATCAGTCATTACTTCGTCGTAATGACGAAGGGCTATGGAGCGATGCCGGACTATGCCGCGCAACTGCCAGCGAAAGATCGGTGGGCAGTTGCGGCTTATATTCGCGCCTTGCAACTAAGCCAGCACGCTACTATTCAGGACGTGCCGCAGGGAACCAATATTCAGACCCTGGCGGAAGTCTCCCAGCAGATGGGATATGCTCCGGATTTTCCCAAGGAATGGGTCCTTCCGGAGATGACCAATGTTCCGGGTGCCGGGGAGATGAAGACCGACGTTACTTCCCAAAAAAGAGCTATGCCCGGTACAACTCAAAACGCACCAAAGAACAACCGCCCTAAGAAGCGAAAAAAGTAGCCGGAACGGGATATAAGCATGGAACACGGACATAACGAAAAACACTTGCCCGCGAATCTGGGCGCCCCGGCCTCAGTCCTGCGCTGGCGCACACGCGCGATTATTGCTTCTGCAATCTTTGCAGCGCTCGCGATCATGGACCTTATCATCAGCCGTCGCTTCGACTATGTTTTGCGCGGCTGGCTCATGGGGCTGATGCTTTGTCTAAGCGTCTGTATCGGCGGTCTCGCGCTATTGATGGTGCAGTGGGTCTCTGGCGGAAAGTGGGGCCTGCTGATTCGACGCCCGCTGGAAGCCATGAGCCGCACGCTGCCACTGGTCTTTTTGATGTTTCTGCCGATCGCGATTTTCGCCAAGCGTCTCTACCTCTGGGCGCGCATCACCGATCCTCAAGTGGCATTGCATGCGGGCGTGATCGACGCCATGCAGGCGCACGCCATCGCTTATAAGCGGCCGTATCTCAACCTGGAAGGCTTCTGGATTCGAGGTATTGCCTACTTCATCATTTTTGGAATATTCACTTATTTTCTGAATCGCTGGTCCTTACAGCGCGACTCCGACACGAAGCATGGCAACTGGTTCTGGCAGAAGCGGTTTGAAAACCTGAGCGGCCCCGGTCTTGTGGTCTACTCGCTGGTGCTCACTGGCATGTGCGTGGACTGGGTCATGTCGCTCGATCCCACTTGGTTTTCGTCGATGTACGGGTTCATGTTCATCGTTGCCCAGGGATACGCAGCACTGGCCTTTGCGGTGCTGGTGGTCTTGGCGCTGTCTCAGTACGAGCCGGTCAACGCGATTTTCCGCGTCACCGAGCAGCACGATCTCGGCAAACTGATGTTCGCCTTTGTCATGCTGAACATCTACATGGCCTTCTCGCAATATCTCATCATCTGGTCCGGCAATCTTCCCAACGAAATCCGCTGGTATATGAACCGCATTACGGGTGGATGGGGGCCTGTCGCTGGATTGGACTTTCTCTTCCACTGGGTGATTCCGTTCTCCCTGCTGCTCTCGCGCGATATCAAACGCAATAAGAGGAAACTGGCCACGGTCTGCTGCATCATGCTGTTCGCGCGCTTCTGGGACACTTGGTGGTTGATTGCGCCCAACTTTCCCGATCAGCGGCACAATCTCCATTTCAGCTTCGGCATGCTGCAATACATCTTTGTGCCTGGCGCGATGACTGCTTTCTGGCTGGCCTACTTCTTTACCCAGTTGAAGGCGCGCCCGCTCGTGCCGCAGAACGACCCCCATCTGCCACAGATTCTGGAGCCTGAACATGCCCATGCATGACCCTAAGACGAACCACCCTGCCGAAGAAGGTCCGGGATACGAAACGACAGACGCCAACGTGTCGGGAGCGATAACATTTCTTGTCGTCCTCGGCGTCTCCGTTGCGGTCGTTTTCGTACTGGCCTTTGGCATCGGTAAACTGATCAATCTGGAACTTGCCAGGCAGGATGGCCCGGCCAGCAAGTGGAGCCAGCTCGCAGGGGCGAAACCCGGCTACACCATGAAATCCAACCCGCAGATGGAGCAGCAGCAGTTGCAGCAGATGGTGAGGAGATTCCCAACCCCACGCCTCCAGACAGACGACGGCAATATGGACGTAGCGGAAATGCATGCCCGCGAAGATATGTTCTTGAATCACTATTCCTGGGTCAATGAGCAGAGCCAGGTCGTTCGCATTCCAATCGCGCGCGCCATGCAGATTCTGGTCCAAAAGGGTTTGCCAGTGGAAGGCAATCAAGGCGGCCAACAGCAGGCAATGTTTGGGGATGGCTCGAAAGCTATCACCGCGCCTTTGACCGACGGGTTTGCGCGTACCGGACCGGAACTAAGAATGATCGAAGCCAGACAGCAACGCATGAAAACTGGATCGTCGCAGCAAACACAAGCGTCATTGGAAACATCGCATTAGTCCATTGGCATCTTTTGGCATCTTTGCTGCAGTAATCAGCCTTTGTTGATCACTCGCGAAGGAAACAGGATTGGCATAGAACGCGCGCATCCTACATAGAGCTACGATAGAAGTAGGAACAGCGCAGAAGAGATCCAGGAACTTCTAATAAAACATGACAACTGTCGCTACAATTCGACTGGCCAAGAGACGAGTAGCACCCTATGTCGTGCTTGCTACCCTGTTTCTCAGTTTTGGTGGCCTCTCGACGCTCTTTGTTGCATCCGCTCAAGTGGCGCCGCTCGGAGAAAAATCGATGGGAGAGCCAGCGCAGACAAAGCTCCCGGTCATTCTCCAGAAAGCAACCATTGCACAGCATCTGAATCAGCAATTGCCTCTGGCGGCAGATTTTCGCGACGAAGCAGGCAAAACCGTTCAGTTGGGTGACTATTTTGGCAGACGCCCCGCAATTCTCGCTCTTGTTTACTACCGTTGTCCCATGCTGTGTTCTGAGGAGCTAAACGGACTGGTCGGCGCGCTGGAAATGCTGAAGTTTACCCCCGGAAAAGACTTCGATGTCATTGTAGTCAGCATCGATCCCAACGAGGGTCCAGCGCTGGCGGCCTCGCAAAAGGCCCTGTACGTGAAGCGTTATGGACGCATGGACACGGCCAATGGCTGGCATTTTCTCACCGGCCCGCAGTCGTCGATCACCGCATTGACGCAGGCAGTAGGCTTTGGATACGTGAGAGTTCCGGGACCAGATGGAAAGATGGACCAGTTTGCCCATACCAGTTCCATCGAACTGGTGACGCCAGAAGGAAAGATTTCGCAGTACTACTTAGGGGTGGAATACTCCGCGCGAGACATGCGCGCGGGGCTTGTCGAAGCGTCGCATGGCCAGATCGGCTCCCCGGTA
>JAJYGR010000191.1 GCA_021790655.1 Acidobacteriota bacterium
GCTGATCGCCATCGCCCCCAGCAACATCACGAAAGAACCGGTCACGACAATCAGGCGCTGCTTGAGATCGGCTCCCGCCAACTCTCCGAAGACCAGCGCGCCCCATGCCAGCCCCCAGAGCTGGTTGGTATTCGAGAGAGGAATGGCGCGGCCAATCCCTATGTATTTCGTTGCATATTGCTGAAACAGATCGCCGATTACCCAGCAAAATCCGCCTAAAAACAGCCAGAATAGCTGATTGCGCGCGAGCTGCAATTGCAGCACAATCGGATGGATGCCGCCGTGCCAAGTAACGGCCAGCAAGATCATTGTGCCGAGCTCCCCTACAGTAAAAACTGTCACAAATGAGAGCGGGCTCATACCGCTTAAATACGCTTTACGATATGGCACGTACATCGTGCCCCACATCAGGCTGGCGCCCAAAGCCGCTAAGATGCCTTGATGCGCATTTCCCTGGACCGCGCCGACGGCGTGCATCGAACTCACGGCGAGCATGCAGGCAGCCAGGACAATCGCAATGCTTCCGCCCAGCACCTTGAGATAATTCTGCACAGGCGCGCCTCGCAGCTCGCGAAACAGCAGCCATCCCCAGAAAATTCCGACCAGGCAGTTCGTATTCCAAAGGGGAAATGCAATGGCCAGCCCAACGTCTCGAATGGCGAAAATTGTCAGGGTGTTGGCTACGGCCCAGAGCGCCCCGGCCAGCACGCCCCATACGATCAGGTGTTTTTTTTCTTTAAGGTCCGCGAAAATATAATTGCTTCCCACCAGGATGGATGGCACGGTCCAGCGAGCGACGAAAACGCCAGCCACCATGCAAAGAGAAATGGCCACTGGGGAAAGGGAAGGGCTGACGAGCTTGGTGGGGGCTTCCGCGCCACCCAGCCACGCGCCAGCGGCAAGGCCGCATAGGACACCCACGCCATGCATGGTTTTCAGCGGATTGGAATCGGCGTTCTTCAAGCGGACAGGCATCCGTTCCTAACGCAGATAGACCAACAGAACGATCCCGAAGATGAGCGTGAGCAATGGTATCCAGAAGTGATTATCAGTCAGAATGGCTTTCCACATAGAAGTATGTTTCCCGGATTCTCGCTGAAAGATGATTTCCGCTCTTTACAGCATCGCTACCGGACTTAACGGTGAGACTGAGGACCTTTGCGCCAACGATGCAGAGATTTAGATAACCTTAACGGCAAGTGTAAATTTATCACTTCCTCACATGTCTCCTTTGGCTGTATAAGACGAAGCTCTTGTCAGTACGTTTCCGATAACGTAGCATGAATTTGTTATTTTCCCATACGAGTATGAAGACAACGACCGTTGAAAATCCATTACATAGCCTGGATGAATGGGACGACTTTGTCGCTTCGCGTTAGAAGAAATGTTCGATTGGGTAAGAAAGTTCAATCCTTACGATCTCTACTCAAAGGGCGCGAGCAAGCCCAAAATGCAGGAAATTCGTCCGTACTACGACGATTCGATCGCGGAGTTTTCCCCGAAAAAATCGACTGGTAACCCGGGACCTTCAAAGCGATGCCGAGCGGCGAGGCCCTGCAACTTTCGTCCCAGAGTCACTCGCGGAGTGCTTACCTTGAACTGGATGCGTAGCGTCTGCCTTCTATTCCCGCTCATCGGCGCAACTTTGGCTGCATGCCATGCCGACGGTCCCGCAAAACCGGACCTCATCCTACAAGGTGTCATCACCCACGCCCAGGACCATCACTACGTGCGCGTGCCTTTTCAGGTGTCCGCAGGTGTTTATCGGATCACGGTGGTCTTCCACTACACCGGAAAAGATGAGCATACGACGCTCGATCTGGGCATTTTCGATCCACAGCGATTTCGTGGAGCCAGCGGCGGCAACAAAGCTCGCTTCACCATCAGCGAGACGGATGCGACCCCTTCCTATTTGCCGGGCCCTGTGATTGCGGGGCGCTGGGTTTTGTTGATCGCCGTACCCAATATTCGGCCCGCAGTAATATCCCACTATCAGGCGGACATTTTTTTCGATCGCAAGCCAAAAATTGAATCGTTCAGCGATGGCCCGCTGCGTCCCAATCCCGGCTGGTATCGCGGCGACCTGCATATGCACACCGCCCATAGCGACGGAAGTTGTCCCAGCCAGAGTGGCAGTCAAGTTCCGTGTCCCGTTTTTGTAACAGCGGAAGCCGCAGTGCGCAGGGGCCTTGATTTCATTGCGATTACGGACCATAACACAACTTCGCAATATCAAGCGTTGCGGGAACTGCAACCTTATTTCGACCGACTGCTGTTTGTCCCAGGACGCGAGATCACAACTTTTCAAGGTCACGCAAATCTGTTTGGGACAACCCGCTTTCTCGATTACCGTGTGGGCACCGCCGCAGTTCCAGACATGAACACGGTGGCGCGAGAGGCGCATCGGCTGGGCGCCATCATTTCCATCAATCACCCGAACGCGCCCAGTGGAGAAGTCTGTTTGGGCTGCGGATGGAAGCCGCAACCGCCGGTCGATCTACATCTTTTTTCTGCAATCGAGGCAGTCAATGGTGGAGCGATGCGCGGACCATACTCCGGTGTGAGCTACTGGGAAGACCAATTGGCGCGCGGCTTTCGCATCACAGGTATAGGCGGCAGCGACAACCATCACGGCGACTGGCCTGTGTCGCATCCCGATTCCGTTGGCAGTCCCACCACGGTGGTCTACGCGCAAAACTTGTCCGTCTCCGCCATCCTCGATGGAATCCGTGCTGGCCATGTTTTTATCGATCTGACAGGTTCCCACAACCGCATGTTGGAAATGTCTGCGTCGGCGAATAACGGTCCTGTCTCAATCATGGGCGATGCATTTCAAGCACAAGCCGACTCCAGCCTTTCGATCACTGTGCATGTGGTGGGATGTGCTGGCTCCGCGTTGGAAGTCTTCGCAGACAGCCCGAATCATCTCGCGTTTCCTTCTCGCGTCATCGCTCAGGATGAGGAGACGCTGCACTTCACCTGGCCCAGCGATGGCAAACGGCACTGGCTGCTCCCGCAGGTAAACATGGCGGGGGGCGACCTGGAATTGCTGGGGAATCCTATCTACGTCAACTATCCTGCCATGCATCCCAAATGAAAAGATTGATGAGCGGGCACTATGAATAGGAATAATTCGCGGACCTCTCTTAAAGAACAGCTCGAAGAAAAGATCGTTTCCCAACCAGTACAGCGCCGAGAATTTCTGCAAGGGGCATTGGCAGTTGGCGGCCTGCTTGCCTGCGACGCGCTTCCTCTGCATGCCTGGGACGCTTCGGCTTCCATCGCGCCCGATCCGCAAGTCGAGCACGTGCTCGTTATGTTCAAGTGTCATCTTGACGTGGGATTTTCGAATACGCAGGAAAATGTGGTTCGCCTGTATTTCGATCAGTATTATCCGCAAGCTATGCGGACAGCGGCGGAGATACGGCAGCAAGGAAGCGACCGTTACATCTGGACCACAGGCTCATGGCTGCTTTACGAATATCTCGAACAGGCATCGTCTGAACAGCGCAAGCGGATGGACGCGGCAGTCCTGCGCGGAGACATCGCATGGCACGCGCTCCCCTTCAACTGGCAAACGGAGATGCTTGATCGTTCGATGATCCAGGGATCGCTTGCGCTCTCGCGGTCGCTCGATCGTCGCTATGGTCAAACCACCTGCGGCGCCAAGATGACGGACGTTCCCTGCCACTCTCGCGGACTGATCGGCCCCCTTGCGCAAGGCGGAGTAAAATTTCTAGACATTGGAGTCAACGGCGCGAGCACAGCGCCACAAGTGCCTTCGCTGTTCATCTGGAAAAATCCTCAAGCCGAATCCATCATCGTGATGTACCATCACCGCGGTTACGGAGGAACGGTCAAGGTCTCGCAATCGAACCTGGCAATTTCCATCCAGGTGCGGGGCGACAATTCCGGCCCACACACTATCGAAGAGATCGAAACGATCTATGCCAATCTGCGACGGCAGTTTCCCAACGCGCGGATTGAAGCGGCCACTCTGACGCAGATTGCGCTGGCTGTCGAAAAACACAGCAGCACCTTTCCGGTTGTCACCCAGGAGATTGGCGATACATGGATCTATGGGGTTGCAAGCGATCCGGTCAAAGTGGCCCGTTATCGAGAAATTGCCCGACTGCGCCAGGAATGGATTGCCCAGAGGAAATTCTCAATCGGAGATGCAACCGATCTGAAGCTGTTGCCGGATTTGTTGCTGGTTCCCGAACACACCTGGGGAACGGACACCAAACGCTACCTGGACTACGACCATTATTCCCCGGCCCAACTTGCCCAGGTCGTCGATACCAGGCCCTATCGAATTATGGAAACAAGCTGGTCGGAAAAACGCGACAACATCGATCACGCCATCGCCGCTCTTCCTCCTGCGTTGAACCGCGAGGCCATACAGCGCCTGCGCTCACTTACGCCTGTCGAGCCGAAAGTCCAGGGGTTGCAAGAATACGATCTCACCCGAGAGATTGACACGCCACACTTTACGCTGCGGGTGGATTCCAACACGGGCGCCATCTCTCGATTGTTCAGCAAGCAGGCGACGCGTGAATGGGCAACTCCGCAAAAACCACTCGGTCTATTTGTTTATCAAACTCTTTCGCAGGCCGATTACACGAAATTTTTTGCCAGCTACATCGTTAGCAAAGCTCCTTGGGCTGCCAAAGATTTTGGCAAGCCAAACATCGACTCTTTCGGCCCAAAAAGTATGGAATGGATCCCGAAGGTCATTGGCGGCTGGTCGGACAACAATGCCAAAGGAGTACGACTCTTACTGCAACTCCAGATCGACAA
>JAJYGR010000242.1 GCA_021790655.1 Acidobacteriota bacterium
TATCGACATCGACGAAGGCAAGCCGTACTACGTCTCAAGGATTGAATTCCGCGGCAACACCACCACGCGCGATGGCGTCATTCGGCGCGAACTGCTTCTCGAAGAGGGCCAGGTCTACAACAGCCACCTTTGGGAACTGAGCCTCCTGCGTTTGAACCAGTTGAGCTACTTCAATCCGCTGAAAGTCGATCAGGATTCGGAGACGCAGCAGGATGCCGACAACGGCACGGTCAAGCTGCTGTTGAACGTGAAGGAAAAGGGCAAGAACTCCATCGGACTGAATGGCGGATTCAGCGGTCTGTCCGGCGCCTTCCTCGGCGCGAACTATCAGACCAACAACTTTCTCGGATTGGGAGAGACACTAACACTACAGGCCGCATTGGGTGACTTGCAACGCAACCTGACCTTCGGCTTTACGGTCCCGTATGTCAACAATCGGCCGCTGAGCCTGGGCTTCCAGATCTTCACGCAGAAGTTCATCTACAACGCGTACAAGAATCCTTTGTCGCTGACTGGACGCAGCCAGAACTTCTCCACCGCACAGCAATCGTTCGTGCAGGACTTCAATCAGGGCCGCACGGGTCTGAGTGTTTCGGCGAACTACCTGGTTCCGCGCAGCTTCAGGCGTTTTGGCGCCACCTACAGCCTGAGCAAGTCGAACATTCAGGCATTCAGCGCGGCGACCACCAACCTTTTCCAGTTCCTGAACTTCCGTCATGGAACAACCGGACAGAGCGCGCTGAACGGCATCGTTACCAGCCAGCTCTCGTTGAGCTACGGATACAGTACGATTGGGAACCCGTATCGTCCGCGTACTGGAAAGAGCATCAATTTTATTCTGCAGGGCTCTGGCCTTGGTGGCAATGTGAGCTCGATCAATCCCCTGGTGGAATATAAGTTCTTCAAGCCGATCCGTTGGTTCCGCTTCAATCCGGACGCCCGCGATATCTTTGGCTATCGTTTGCAGGTCGCCTACATACAAGGCATCGCCGGTCTTGTCGCCTCGCCCTTCGATCGCTTCTACGGCGGCGGCGATGCCGATGTGCGCGGCTTCGACGTTCGTTCCTCGACTCCCTACGCCTTTGTCCCGACGAAGGTCGAATACAATTTGACCAACTCCGATGGTTCGCTGGTTCCGAGAGATCCGACAAATCCAACGCTTGGCCCAGTTCAAATTCCACTGCCGATTTACTCCGTCGCTCCCATCGGTGGCGATACGCAGATCACGAGCACGATGGAGTATCGGATTCCCCTTGCTGGCCCGGTCGATTTCTCGTTTTACGACGATTTTGGGCTGGTCATGGCATTGAATCATAACCAGCTAAAACTGAATCCTCAGGCGAACGCGGACCTCAATGGCGCGCTCTATGGATGTCCCGAGCTGATCAACGGGACCTGTCAGGGCGGTACACCGTTCCCGGGACTGTTCCCCAGCCGACTGGGCGCCATTCCGGGAACCAACATCGTTCCGCGACTTTCCGTCGGACCGCAGATCACGGCGATGATGCCGATCATCAACGCGCCGGTCCGTCTTTACTTTGCATTCAATCCGGCCCGTCTGCATCAGGACCAGGGTTCTCAAGTCGTGTTTACACGTAGCATGTTCCCCAAGGGTGGAGCCGGAGACTTTACGTACAATCAGGCGCTGGCAAATTATGGATCGGAATATTTTCTATGGGAGCCGAGAAAGACGCTTCGGGTTTCCGTCAGCACCTCATTCTAGGCTTGCCTAAAGTTGGCGACGTCCAATCCGCGCAAGCACAAGGAGTAACACGAATAGTAAGGCGGCAACAGAAGAAATCTTCGAGATCGGTTTGACGGAAGATTTTCCCGACTCCTATAATTCACGGAGATTCTTCTATCCTAAGTGTTGTGGCTCGTCTCATAGCTGTCGGCGCTGCAATACGGTGCCGAGCTGTTCCGCTACGGAGCAGCATGCAGCGTCAAAGGATTGACAATTTTTTTAACGATGCTCCGCTTACACAGCGGAAGCCTGAGTGGAAGTAAAAGGAGTTCCGAAACCTTATGAAGCGTTCTTTACTAGCGGTTGCCGCACTGGCAGCCACGTTCGCAGTCAGCGCTATGGCGCAGAGCAGCCAGACGCCGTCCGCTCCGTCCCCGGCCACATCCAGCGCACCTCCAACCGGTGTCTCCAAGATTGCCGTGATTGCATTTCAACCCGCGGTAGCCTCCACCAATGAGGGGCGTCAGGCCTTAGCGCAGGTCCAGCAGAAGTTCGCGCCTAAGCAGGCCCAACTCAAGGCGGAGAGCGACGAAATTGACAGCCTGAAGAAACAGATGCAGGCTGCTGGCAGCACACTGAGCCCGGACGAACGTGCGACCCGTCTGCGCACCATCGATGACAAAGAAAAGACCCTGCAGCGCCAGGCGCAGGATGCTCAGTCCGACTTCCAGCAGGCCATGGGTGAGGTGTACCAGGGGGTCGCGCAAAAGTTTTATACCGTGTTGCAGGACTATGCCCAGACCCATGGTTACGGGCTGGTGCTGGACAGCAGTTCCCAGCAGACACCCATCGTCTGGGCCGATACTAAGAAGGCTGACATTACCCAGGCGGTCATCAACGAATACAACATGAAGTCTGGCGTAGCGGCTCCCGCAGCCCTGCCCGCTGCTCCCAAGACTTCGACCGGCGCGACGCATCGCCGCACCACAACTCCCCACTAAAGTAAAAGAAATATCCGCCGATAAGTACAGTAGGACGGCAACTAATTTGCAACAAATTGGGCGGTCGCGGCAGAGAGCCGAGGATCGCCCGCTTTCCTGTGGAAAAAAATGTGGGAAAGCTGGCCTTTCCTTCCTTGTCGCCCCAGAGAATTTGCGTATTTTCTCGCCCTGAAAGCCAGAATATCGCGCAAATCATTGATTCTAATAGGAATTCATCGTGGAACAAAAAATGCTTGCTTTTTTTGTTTTCAGGCGATGGGAGTTTGTAAGCTTAAACTTTCCACAGGCTTGCATGAACCTGAGATGAATCCTGTCGATACATGGCAGGCGATTCTATGAGTCTTCGCCTATCCGTAAGACCGCTAAAAAGGCCTCCTGCGGGATATCGACTTTGCCGATTCGTTTCATCCGCTTCTTTCCTTCTTTTTGCTTCTCCAGCAGCTTTCTCTTCCGCGAGATGTCCCCGCCATAGCACTTGGCCAACACATTTTTTCGCAGCGCTGCGACGGTCTCTCGCGCAATCACTTTGGCCCCAATGGCTGCCTGAATGGCGACTTCAAACATCTGGCGTGGAATCAGTTCGCGCATTTTGGAAACCAGCGCGCGTCCGCGGTCATAGGCAAATTCGCTATGGACAATGATCGAGAGGGCGTCCACGGGTTCGCCTGAAACCAGAATGTCCAGCTTCACCATCGGCGACTCCCAGGTGTCGGACAGGTGGTAGTCGAGCGATGCGTAGCCGCGCGAAATGGACTTCAGCCGATCGTAGAAATCCAGCACGATCTCATTCAGTGGCAGCTCATAGGTCAGCATGACGCGGGTGGCGCTCACATACTCGAAATTCTTCTGGCGTCCGCGTTTGTCTTCGACCAGCTTCAAAATTCCGCCAACATATTCTTCATTGGTCAGGATGGTCGCGGTGATGACCGGCTCCTGAATCTTCTCAATCTCGGTGGGGTTCGGCCAGTGCGAAGGATTATCGACCTCAATCACACTACCGTCCGTCAACGTGATGCGATAGCGGACGCCGGGCGCGGTCGTGATCAGGTTGAGGTTGAATTCCCGCTCCAGCCGCTCCTGAATAATTTCCATGTGCAGCAGGCCAAGGAATCCGCAGCGAAAACCGAAGCCCAAGGCGGCAGAACTTTCCGGCTCGAAGAAAAATGAGGAATCGTTGAGCCGCAATTTCTCCAGCGCGTCGCGCAACAGGGTATGCTCATGCGCATCCACGGTGTAAAGCCCGGCAAAAACCATGGGCTTAATGTCTTCAAAACCCGGCAGCGCCTCGGCGCAGGGGTTGGCGTCATGCGTGATTGTGTCGCCAATCTTGGTGTCGGCAACGTTCTTGATGGTGGCAACGAAAAATCCCACTTCACCCGCAGAAAGTTCCTGCACCTCCACCGGTTTTGGCGTCAGCACACCAAGGGATTCGACATCGAACGACCGTCCATTCGACATCAGGCGAATTTTTTGTCCGCGCTTGAGCCGTCCGTTGATGACGCGGGTCAACACCACCACGCCACGATAGGAATCGAACCAGGAATCGAAGATCAGCGCCTGAAGCGGCGCTTCCGCGTCGCCCTTCGGTGGCGGTAGGCGGTGCACCACGGCTTCCAGCACGTCCTCGACACCCAGCCCAGTCTTGGCGCTGATGGCGAGCGCGTGCTCGGTATCCAGCCCCACCGTCTGCTCGATCATTTCTTTGGTGCGGGGAATGTCGGCGCTGGGCAGGTCGATCTTGTTGATGATCGGGATGATATCGAGGCCGTTGTTGATGGCAATGTAGGCATTCGCCAGGGTCTGCGCTTCCACTCCCTGGGTGGCGTCCACGATCAGCAGCGCGCCTTCGCACGACGCCAGCGAGCGCGAAACTTCGTAGGAAAAATCCACATGCCCCGGCGTGTCGATCAAATTGAGTTGATAGGTTTCGCCGTTCCGCGCCCGATACGCCATGCGCACGGCATGCGCCTTGATGGTGATGCCGCGCTCGCGTTCCAGGTCCATTGCATCCAGCACCTGCGCGTGCATCTCGCGCGCCGTCAGCGAGCCGGTCAGCTCCAGCAGCCGATCGGAGAGCGTGGATTTGCCGTGGTCGATATGGGCAATAATGGC
>JAJYGR010000208.1 GCA_021790655.1 Acidobacteriota bacterium
AGGTTCTGAATCTGGTTCTGCGAAAACGTGGTGGTGATGTCCGCGTTCTCCGTATTCAGCAACGGCTCGCCTTCCGTCACCATCACTGTCTGGGAGCTTTTACCGATGGACATCTTGATGCTGCCGGGCGATATGGCACCCGTCGAGACAGTGACCGTTTCGGTCGAGGTGGCGAATCCGGCGCTCGTCGCGGTGATACTGTATTGTCCGGGATTCAGCAGGGATTCGCGGTAGGAACCAGCCGCGTTGGTGGTCACAGTGTAGGTCTGGCCTGTACCCAGGTTCTTGATGACAACCTGGGCATCCGAAATTGCCGCGCCTGTTGGATCGACCACATCTCCGGCGATTGCGCCGGTGGTCAGCGACTGCGCGTAGGCTGCGGGCTGCGAAATCTGGATCGCCCCTGCAAAACCTAAGATCATGAGCGAAGTTACTGCCGCGCGAACCCATCCATGAAAACGAAATTGCATTGAATCCCCCTGTTTACTGTTCATAACTTAAATGTCTCCGCTTGATATCGGCCTACATAAAGCTTTTCGTGATATCAAAATGCTGCGGCAATTTTCGGTTAGCGAGATGCACATTCTGTGCCAACCCGGCTGTTGCATCCCTTTCGGAGGGTCAATGTAACCAAACTCAGATGGAAAGCGGTTGCAACTTAGATGAATATGCAATCTTACGGCCAGATTAAAAGTAATGGGGTTTCATATAATTACAGGATTTTTGCAATAGGTTGCCTGAGGATCTGTATGAAATTACAGAATAATGAATATGAAAAATAATAGAACTGCGGGGGGGCTGTAGACCTCTGTTCTGTTTTTTTTACCAGCACAAGACAAGAATCTTTGGGATAAAGTTGCTCCTAGCCATGAAGATCCGTCTGATAACCCTGGGGCGACGAATTTCGCGGAAGCATGCCGCTGCCGACGAATTGTTTGCCTCTTACGTTGAGCGCATCGGCCACTTCGTACACTGCAAGGCCGAGAATTACCACTCCGAGGAAAAATTCCTTGCGGTACTGGATCGAGCCAGCAGCCGCACGCCTTCGATGCTGGTCTTATTGGATCGTCGCGGCAAATCCTGGTCGACCGAAATCTTTGCCGAGTGGCTAGGACGTCAGCGAGACCAGGCAACGCAGTTGTTGACGTTCGCGGTCGGTCCTGTCGATGGCTGGTCGAAGACTGCTCTGGGTCGCGCAGGTCTGGTACTTTCTCTGGGACCGATGACTTTGCCGCATGAACTGGCCGCTGTCGTGATGGCGGAACAGGTCTATCGCGCGTTTACAATCATCGAGGGTCATCCTTACCACTTAGGCCATAAAAGCGAATAGGCTGCTGGGTTGGATGGGAGGAGGGACATATATAGATGATGACGGAAGCGCGACGCGGACTGGTCCTGATCAATACCGGCCCTGGCAAAGGCAAGACCACAGCGGCCATGGGCACGGCGCTGCGAGCGGTCGGCAACGGAATGCGCGTTCTGATGCTGCAATTTCTGAAAGGCTCCTGGCATTATGGCGAGCTGGATGCCGTGGAAGCCTTCGGCGGCAACTGGGTGATGAAGCAAATGGGGCGGGGCTTCGTCAAAATCGGCGGCGCGGAGACGGACCCGGAAGACATCCAAATGGTCGAGGCCGCGTGGCAAGAGGCGCGCCAGGCCATCCTCTCCGGCGAGTGGGACATGGTGGTGCTCGATGAGATCAACTACGCCATTGGCTACGGAATGCTCGACCCGGCCAAGGTGGTCGAAACGCTGCAACAGCGTCCGGAGATGGTCCACGTCATCCTGACTGGGCGCAACGCGCATCCCAGTTTAGTTGAGATCGCCGACACCGTGACCGAGATGCGCGAAGTGAAACACGCCTATCAGAAAGGCATTCTCGCGCAGCGAGGCATCGAATATTAGAGTATGAAATTGCTGCGGGCGGCGGGTGCGGGTGCCCCAGGTCTCGCCTTTGAGACCTGAAATGACGAATTTTCCATGGGTGTGGGTGCCTCATCCTTTGCAGCTTCATCGCAAAGGGTGGGATTCAATTTAGGATAGACAGAGTATGTCCTGGTTTAAGCGCGACGAAAACGAGATTGAGCCGACGGGGGAGAAGCGGGTCCGCACCGAGGGCCTGTGGACCAAGTGCGATGGCTGTAGCCAGACCATCTTCAAGGCCGAGCTGGAGTCCAATCTGCACGTCTGCCCCAAGTGCGGCAAGCATTTCAAAATATCGGCGCGCGATCGCATTGAAAGCCTGCTGGAGCCGGGCTTTCAACTGGTCGATACGGAACTGCGCTCCACCGATCCGCTGAACTTCGTCGATTTGAAACCCTACAAAGCTCGCCTGGAAAAAGCGCAGATGGACACTGGGCTGAACGACGCAATCCTGAACGCCATTGGCAGGCTCGGAGAGCACGACGTCGTCCTCAGCGCGATGGAGTATGCCTTTATCGGCGGCAGCATGGGCGCGGTCGTCGGCGAAACCATTGCCCGCGCGGCGGACCGCTCGCTCAGCACGCGGCATCCGCTGATCATCGTCGCAGCTTCCGGCGGCGCGCGCATGATGGAAGGGATTGTCAGTCTGATGCAGTTGGCAAAGATTTCCACATGTCTGGCGCAGATGGACGATGCTAAGATTCCTTATATTTCTGTGCTTACCGATCCCACTACTGGCGGCGTCACTGCCAGCTTCGCGATGCTCGGCGACCTGAACGTGGCGGAACCGGGCGCTCTGATTGGCTTTGCCGGACCGCGAGTCATCGAGCAGACCATCCGCCAGAAGCTGCCCGAAGGCTTTCAGCGTTCGGAGTTTTTGCTGGAGCACGGCATGCTCGATGCGGTGGTTCCACGCAAGGAATTGAAGGGATATCTGGTTCGCGCATTGGATTTCATGCAGCATTCCGGCGATTGAATCGTCGATGAATCTCGATCGTTTTCGGCGAGCCACACAATCCTCACACAATAAGTCTCGGCGAGGCCGAGTATCGTAAGGAGCACTATGCAGCGACGATTGCTATGCGTGGACGACGAAGAGAACATTCGCATCACCATGTCGGCCATACTGTCGAAAAATGGCTTTGACGTAAGCACTGCGGCATCCGTTCCCGAGGCGTTGCAGAAGATCACCTCGGAGAAATTCGACGTCTTGTTATCGGACCTGAACATCGGCAATCCCGGTGACGGCCTGACCGTTGTCAGCGCCATGCGAAGGACCCAGCCCGAGGCCGTGACCATTATCCTGACTGGATACCCTGCGTTTGAAACCGCACTGGAAGCGATCCGGCAGCAAGTGGATGATTACATCGTCAAACCGGCGGACGTTCCCACCTTGCTGCACGTGATCGAACGCAAACTGGCCACCCCTCCACAACAACGGCACGTTCCTCCACCCAAGCGAGTGGCAATGCTTCTCCAGGAACATCTGGAACGTATCGAGACACTTTGGATAGCATCCGTCCAAAACGATCATCGGCTATGGCGCGCTGCGAACAGAGAACAGCATCTCGACTATGTGCGCGGGCTTCTGCAGCAGGTAATTCGCGCCGCGCAATCCTACTCCGGCGAAGCGTCCGCGGATCATCCAGCACCCATCTCCATGCCCGCCGGCAGGCGCGATCTACAAGGATATACACCTGGCATGGTGCTCGCCGAGTTCTGCATCCTGCGTCGCGTCGTGTCCCAGATCGTTCAGGAAAATCTGCTTGCGGTGAATCTCAGCTATCTGGTTCCGGATCTTGCTCAGGTGAACGAAAGTTTGGATGCGCAGGCACAAGCTGCGCTGTCGACGCTATTTGAAAGCACTGCGCTGGCTGGCGGGTAGAGCGGTCTGCACACAGATGGAATTTGCATCGCGGACGTCGGTGGCTGAAATCCGGCTGCGCTGATTGTTTTCCATGGGAACGTTAGAGCATTTTCAGGCCAAGTGTGAACAAAGCTTGGGGTGAGAGAGCATAACTTTTTCCCCGAACGTTAATGCTCTAAGCGAAAATGTTCTAGTTGTAGCTGTATAGCTTCTGTCGTCCTGCGCCGCAGCCCCGCTCCTCGTGGGCGTCCAGACGCCATCGACCTCATTGACCGACGCTTGGTTGCCTGCCCGCTGCCGTCTCCGCGCTGTGCGCATACTCCAGGCCAATGATGCTCAATAGATATGTACTCTGTTCCGACGGGGCCTTCGTCAGGCCATCCTTCGCAGCTTCATCGTGCAGCTTGGGATAAGAAACCTGAGAAATGCTCTAAGCAGCAGTCGTCTCTCCATACCGCGCGATCCGGTTGCGTCCCTGATGCTTTGCATAATATAAAGCTTCGTCCGCCCGTCCCCCAATGGTTTTGACCGTTGTATCTTGCGGAGTCGCTTCTGCAATGCCAATGCTGACCGTCACGTAGATCGGCCCAGCATTCGTTTGGATCGGGGTTTGCTCCACTTGCTTGCGGAAACGATCCAGCGCAATTTCCGCCGCGACTTCGTTCGTTTCTGGCAGGACCATCACGAACTCTTCCCCGCCAATACGAAATAAAAGGTCCTGTTGACGAAGATGTTCACCAGCCAGTTTCACAAAGCGTGAAAGCACACGGTCTCCGGCTTCATGTCCGTAGGTATCGTTCACCCGCTTGAAGTGATCGAGATCGAAGGCTGCCAGGGTAAATGGGTTTTGTGTCCGGTCGAACCGCGCGATTTCCTTTTCCACCATCATCAGCATGGTCCGCCGGTTAAACGCCCCCGTCAGCGGGTCGGTGATGGCCGCATGGGTCAACTCGATTTCGCGCG
>JAJYGR010000021.1 GCA_021790655.1 Acidobacteriota bacterium
TGATCTGCCCACGCGTGATCAGACCCCGCTCCGCAATCTGTAGCAGCGCCTTCGACAGCGCCTCGCGCGATATCGCATTCGCAGCCGCCAAATCCAGGATCGTCCGCAGCGGCGTGGTCAGCCGGTATCCGTTCCGCGCGGAAATGTCGCTCTCCGGCAGATCGGCATAGTGGAGCGCCAGACCCTCCGGCGTCGGGCCGCTCCGGCGAAAGCTCGTCGGCACCGTCATGTGCAGATCCGGATGCCCATCCGGATGCATATCCGGCGGCCTCGTCGCTGGCGCTGAATATAGATCCAAAGCGGTAAAATAACTGTAGACTCCCTGTGGCCGTCCGGCGCGATCCATAGACCACAAATGCCAGCGCGCCAGCTCCGGCCGCAGCACCGCCGGAAACGACCGCAGCCGATAGATGCCCCGATACTCGCGCGCCCAGTTTCCCTCCCGCGCGTGGTACGTGTGGCTACTCGGCGAAAATCCGGCGCTCTGCGCCTGTTTCGCGGTGAAAAAACCCGCCTGGGTCTCGGCAATCGTTTGTAAACAACGACTTGCTTCTTTGCTGGATCGCATCGGCTTCTGCACAATGCTTCCATTGTCCCGCACAATCCTTCAACTACGCCGCACAATCTTTCAACTATCGCACACAATCCCTCAATAAATTTGACTCGTCAGCGTCCAGTCGAGGTGTCCGCTGGTTTCGCCGGTTCCGCTCCCTTGTCGATGCCATCGATCTGCTGGGCCGCATGCATCACACGTTCCGAGGCGTTGTCGATGACCTTTCCCGTGATGGCGGCTTCCTGTTCCGCCAGCGACCATTGGTGCTGATCGAGCGCTTCTCGCACCCCGGGAAGCGTCTTCACGCCGTAGCCCGTATAGGCCCCCGGCGCGTAGATCATGTGCTGGAACCACGGACGTCCCGGCAGGCCATTCGGATAGATAAATGCGCGCTCGACCGTCAACAGCGTATCGTTCACTGCGTCGATGTGCGCATTGTTCAGGCCCGCGCCACCATTCGCTTCCAACTGCTGGAGCGCCTGCTGGTATGCGGTGGCAGCGTGCGTGAACGTGACTGCGGCATTTTCCAGAGGAGCAAAATTCAAAAATGGCGGCGGGGTTTCATGTTTTGGAGGGACGATGGCAGGTTTCTCCGGGTCTGAGATGGCGTTATACACGCCCTCGGAAATCTCCTTGTTTTGTTCCTGAATCTTGGCCCGTTCGTCGGTCACTTCCGTCTTCAACTGGCCAACGTAGGTCTGTACAGTCTCGGCATAATCGGTAAAGTCGTAGGGCAGCAGGTCCGCATCCGCCATCCGCATCACAGCCGTTCCCGCCACCTGCGCCAGCGCCCGCCCATAGATGAATTTTCCATCAGAAAAATTCGAATACCAAGTGTAGTCATCGTAGATGGAGTGATAGACGCTGCCCTTGCCTTCTTCTCCGTTAAAGCGCAGATCGAGCGCGGGAATTCCGACGTGATCGAGAAAGGACGCATAGTCCGAGCCATCGCCCAGACCCGCGATACGCATGTCCGCGCGCTGGCGTAGTTCTGCACGCTCTGCTGGACTGTTCGCGCTCGCGATCTTTGCCAGCCGCGCGCGCTCCAGCACGGACATGTTCTTTTCCGGGTCGGCTATGCCACGGGCCACGCCGTTGATGAACTGTTCCAGCGAATGCGATCCGTCGATGCGCAGAAAACCACGGTCTGTGTTGTCGGAGTTTACATAAAGCACAGCGTGCTTCTTCAGTTCCTCCTCATGCGTTTCCACCCATTCCGTCGAACCCAGCAGTCCCGGCTCTTCACCGTCCCACGCGCAATAGATGATCGTCCGGCGTGGCTTCCAGCCTTCATGCAGCAACTCTCCCAGGGCTCGCGCTTCTTCCAGCACTGCCGACATGCCGCTGACCGGGTCCTCCGCGCCGTTGACCCACGCATCGTGGTGGTTGCCGCGAATCACCCACTCATCCGGCTCCGTGCTGCCGGGAATTTTGGCGATCACATCATTGACCGGCTTGATGTCCCAGTTGAATTTCACCTTAAGATGGACCTTCGCCGGTCCCGGGCCAACGTGATATGTCAGCGGCAACCCACCGCGCCAGCTTGCTGGAACGAGCGGGCCACCAATCGCGGCCAGCAGCGGTTGCGCGTCGGCGTAAGAAATGGGTAAAGTGGGAATTTTTGCGATCGTCTTCGCTTCGCTGATCGGAATACGCTTGGCGTTTTTGGTTGCGCCGTAGCCAGGAGTGAGCGGATCGCCATCGTAATACGTGTCAGTTACAGCGCCCCGCTGCACGCTCTCATTCGGACGCCCAGAGCCTTTTGGATAGGCATCATCGACCGCATAACCATCGTCGCGCGGATCGGAATAAATGATGCAGCCAATCGCCCCATGCTCGGCGGCAACCTTGGGCTTGATGCCGCGCCATCCGCCGCCGTAGCGTGCAATGACGATGGCTCCCTTCACTGAGATCCCCATCCGGTCCAGCATTTCATAATCCTCGCGGTTGCCGTGGTTCACATAAACCAGCGGTGCGGTCACGTCTCCGTCGGGCGAATAGGCGTTGTACGTCGGCAACTGCTCCGCCTGCTGCGAGGAGGTCGGATCGCCCGGAATCGGTGGCTCCTGTAACTTGGCGGTATATTCCGTCGGCGCGATCAATTGCAGCAGACGCTCTTTGGGAGTGGGAAATAAAACATAAAACGTCTCGATGTTTGCATCCAGCCCCCACGAGCGAAACTGCTGGAGCATCCACTCTGCATTGTCCTTGTCATACGGCGAACCGACGTGGTGCGGACGCGCCGCCAGCCGCTGCATGTTGGCGCGCAGACGGTCGGGAGATGGAAGCGCCTGAAATTTTTTCTCCCACTGGAGTTCTGTTTGCGCCGCCTGGGCCGTGTAGCCCACCAGCGAAGGAGCATTCGCAGTTATCTGGCTCAATGCAGCCAATGATATGCAAAACGGCAGTACAACACGCAAGGCACGCCGACTTTTTTTGTTCACAGCTTGCTTGGAGGAAATGGTCGGGAAGGAGAGCTTTTTCATCGAGGCCTCGGCAAAGAAATTTAGGATGGAAACTTTCAACAGCGAGGATAGACTTCGCTGTCTCAAGCCATGTGGTTTGGTGGGAATTATAGCGGCTTGTTGATCGACCTTTGAAGGAAATTTTTATCGACTCTGCACGATAGAGTAAAAATTGCATCCGCCGACGACCTCGGACAATCCTTCAGCGTGTACGCGAAACGTCTACACTGAAAACATGCGTGGTTTTGTTCTTTTTTTCTTGATTACTGGCTCGATTTCGATGGCTCTCCTGACAGGTTGCCGTTCTCCATATGTACAAACTACCATTGTCAATTCGGGCGCAGTTGAACTGAATAACATTGAAGTAGACTACCCCAGCGCCAGCTTTGGATTTTCCAGCCTAGCTCCCGGAGCGACGTTCCACTATCGCTTTCAGATCCAGGACGCAGGACGTATGAAGGTAGAGTTTTCCGATAACGCACAGCACAGCTATTCCGGCATCGGCCCTTATGTAGCACAGGGTCAGCAGGGAACGCTTGTGCTCACGCTGGATGGCAAGGGAAAAAATCAATGGAACGCGCACCTTCACCCTTCGGTTGCCGCACCAAAAGACGAATAGAAAAACCGCGCTGTTAGATGGACTGGACAGGAACCAGCGTCAGGTCTTCGACCAGTCCAACTTCTTTCTGCACGAAGGGTTCCGCATAGCGCACACCGCCCAGCATTCCGTAGAAACGCGCCAGCGCCAGAGTGCGCTCTCGTATTTCTTCCAGCGGAACAAAAAGCTGGCCACCTGACGACTGATTTTCATATTGCGAGCGATAGGCCATCAGCGATGCGAACCTTTGCTCAATATGAGCGGTAATGTCCACCACAAAGGTGGGCCGCACATCGGCGTAAAGACTCGCGTAAATGATTTTGAATGGTCGGTGCGGGGGCACACCCGTTTCCACTTTCGACAACCCCGAGACAAAACATGCCTCATAACCTAGCGTGGAAGCGGTCGCGTGGTCGGGATGACGCGCCTGCCAATACGGCAGAATTACCACACGGGGGCGCAGTTCGCGCAGCACGCGGGCAATTTTCAGGCGATTTTCCCAGGTATTTTCAACGCGTCCATCTGGAATGTCCAGCGCCTGACGCCAGCCTACCTTGAGAATGCGCGTGGCTTCCTCGGCCTCGGCGGCGCGCTCCGCTGCGGAACCTCGCGTGCCAGCTTCGCCTTGGGTCAGATCGAGAATCGCAGTGCGTAACCCAATGGCAGCCGAATGAAGCAGAGTGCCTCCGCAGGTCTGTTCCACATCGTCACGGTGAGCGGCAATTGCGAGAATGTCAACGGGCTGATCCATGAGTTGATTATTGACCATTGCATAGAACTATGGCTGTTTATCCCGGCTAGAAACAATACAGGTGGATGGTTGCCCATCCACCTGCATTCGAAGCATTGCCAGCAAGGTCGGCTTACAGATTGGAGCAGTTCCACGGTTACTGTAACCCGGCCAACGATCGCTCGGTACAGCTTTTCTTAAGGAAAAGCTGCGCGAAATCTATCCCGCTGAGTACACCTACCATAGAACCGCTCTAGTCCGCGGCGTTCGACGGTGCGTCCATATACGCAACATCGTAAGCGGTCCCGTGCACCGTCACGTCTATGTTGCTCAGTTCCGAACCTGCGGTATACGGCCCCGGCTGAAAGGTCGTAATGCCTGTGTTGGTTG
>JAJYGR010000017.1 GCA_021790655.1 Acidobacteriota bacterium
GTAGCAATTATGAGAATGCTGAAGGACGTTCATCGCAATCTGGCCAATCTATGCAGGATCGCCGCTTCCAGCCGCGCGCAGACCTCCTCTACTTCGGCAGGAGCAATACGATTGAAAAATGGAAGGGCGATGCACCGCTCTCCCGCGAACTCGGTGACTTCAAGCGAATTCACTGGGACTGCTGCGTTGCGATACGCAGGTTGGAGATGGATGGGAGCAAAATAGCGCCCGCAGGCGATGCCTTCCGAACCCAACTGACGGACGATTGCGTCCCGATCCTCGCGGCTGAATTGCGGTGCAAGACGCACCACATAGACGAACCAACTGATGCGGCAATCTGCCATGTCGAGCGCAGGCAAGACCAGGCTGGCGTTTTTGCGCAACCGTTGGTCATACCAACTCGCCACCTCAGCGCGCCTCGCAAGCATACTTTCAATGCGGCGCAATTGTTGCAGGCCCAGCGCACAGTTCATTTCCGATAGCCGGTAGTTGAAACCGAGTTCGGCATGCTCCAGCCAATCTCGCGTTCTTCTGCGTCCCTGATTGCGCAGCGACCGCGCGGTCGCGGCAAGCCCGCCATTGCCGGTGACGATCATGCCGCCTTCTCCAGTCGTCATCTGCTTATTGGGATAGAAAGCGAACACACCCGCATCCCCGAGCAGTCCGACTTTTTGTCCGTGATATTCCGCTCCTATGGCCTCGCAGGCATCTTCAATGACGCGCAAATTGTGACGCTTGGCGATTGCCAGAAGCTGCGTCATCTCGGCGGGACGCCCAAACGTATGCACAATCATCAGCGCGCGCGTCCGAGAAGTGATGGCGGCCTCTACCTTTGCCGAATCGAGATTCAACGTGATGGGGTCGATGTCTACGAAGACCGGAGTTGCGCGCTCCATTTGGATGACATTCGCGGCGGCTACAAAAGTAAATGAGGGAACAATGACCTCGTCACCTTCTCCAATGCCGAGACTGCGCACGCAGAGATGCAAACCGCTGGTTCCGGAATTGACTGCAACCGCATGGGTAGCGCCGACGTAAGCTGCCAGCGCGTGCTCAAAGGCTTCCATCTTCGGCCCAAGGCTCAGTTGCGTGGTACGCAGCACGCTGACGACGGCTTCGATGTCCGCTTCCGTAATGTCTGGTGAGGACAGAGGAATCCTTATTTGCGCCATAGATTTTTAGAATTCTGATGCTTTCTGTTGTTCAAGCGCAAGCGGAAATTTCATTAGAAGCCGCTCGGACAATGGCACGCCAGTCAGTACGCGAACAATCGTTTCCGCAGCATGGCCGGTGCCGTAGGGGTTCTCCATCCCTTGCAATGTCTCGCAAAACTCCGGGTCTCTCGCCTGTCCGATTGCCTGCACGATTGCCTGTTCGTTCGCGTCCGCATCGATCACGTTGCGCGCGCGTTCTCGCCCCTGCTGGCGGATTCCAATGTTGACGACAGGCAAAGCGAACGAGGCTGCCTCCATGATGCCGCTGCTGGAATTGCCCAGCAAAAGGTCCACTTGCGCCAGCAGGCTCCAATAGGTGAACGGGTCGAGGTTGGTAAAAATTCGCCCCGAACCGCGTTCCGCACAGAAGGCTTTTGCCCGCTCCATTAAATTGCGGCTGCCTGCGTCCGCATTGGGATAGCAGTACACAATCTGACCTTCCGTTTTGCGAAGCGCTGCGAACACTGCGTCGGCCTCTCGCACCGTGTCACGCGCGATGGTCACGGGATGATACGCAACCAGAATGGTCGGATGACTCAGGTCGAGATGGAGTCGCGCTTCCAATTCTTCGCGAGTAAAAAGCTTCTGTCGCCGCAGATGATCGAGCGATGGAGCGCCAGCGCGATGTACACGCCATGCCTCTTCCCCCATGGAGACGACTCGTTGCCGCGCCAATTCCGTCGAGGTGAAGTGGATATGGGCCATCTTGGTGATCGCGTTTCTTACGGCGTCGTCGATGGCGCCCTGACTGATTTCGCCGCCTTCGATGTGCGCGACCGGAATGCGCAGCGCCAGCGCGACCGCAGCCGGGGCCAGCATCTCATAACGGTCTGCAATCAGCAGAAGAAGATCGGGGCGCATAGCTCCCAGCGTATCGGCCAAGCTCAGTGTCGCCAGGCCAATGGTCTTCGCCATGCCGACATCGGTATCGGAGCTAAGCAGGCATTCGATTTTTGCATCGATGCAGAAACCATCCTTCTCAATCTCCCTCACGGTGTTTCCGAACTCAGGTGACAGGTGCGACCCCAGGACGATGAGGCGCAGATCGACATTCGAGTGCGCTGCAAGGTCGCGCAATGGCCAATATAAATGGCTGTAGTCCGCGCGCGAGGTGGTGACGACGGCGATCTTGCGCTTGTCAGCCATGAACGCTGACCATCTGTACCGCGTGATTGTCGGCCAACAATGTGCTCGGCTGATATTCAGGTACCAGGCGCTGAACGGTCTGCAACATCTCCTCCAGGCCCTGTCTGCGTATGGAATGGTCAAGTTCGACCATGGCAGTCTGCAATGTTTCTTCCGGCAGAGCTACGCTCTCCACCCTGCAAAGACGCAGGCCAACGTTTCCCGCGACATGTTCGATGGACGAGAAGAATTCTTCGCAGAGTTTTTCTCCTGGCCGCAGTCCAGTAAAGCAAATCGATGCATTGCCCGGGATCTTGCCACTTTGCGCAAGAAGGTAATTTGCCAGCTCTACAGTTTTGATTGGTTTCAGAAAACGCGGAACAAGTATTTGCTTTTGTTCCGGAATTGCTGCGGCCTCCAGTATCAAAGCAATCGTTTCGTCCATGGTGAAGAAAAATCTTTCGGCCTCTGGATGGGTGACAGTCAACGCTTCGCTTCGCGAAATCTGCTCCAGAAAGAGAGGAACAACGCTGCCTTGAGAGCCGAGCACGTTGCCCAGTCGAATGCTGTTCATGCGGCTAAGACTGCTGCTACAGGACAGCAGGGCCAACTCCGCAATGCGCTTCGACGCGCCCATGATGCTGCATGGATTGACCGCCTTGTCAGTGGAAACCATCAGAAAATGGCCAACGCGATGGCGGACAGCAGCCTGCGCCAATCGATAGGTCCCAAGCGCGTTGTTGCGGACTGCGGCGAAGGGATTCGATTCCATCAGCGGAACATGCTTATACGCCGCGGCGTGGTAGATCGTGTCCGGTCGATGCCGCGTGAGGAGAAGGTCGATCAACTCTGCATCATCCACACCGCCAATGATGACAACACGCGGAGTGTTTGCAGAGGATCTGCTGAGTTCGCGGCTCAGTCGATAGAGATTCTGTTCGGAAGAATCCAATAACACTAAAACTCGCGGGTTGGATTGCGCGATACTCATCGCCAGCGCCGTTCCGATCGAGCCGCCTGCACCCGTAATCAATATCGATTTCCCAGCGTTGATCGAGTGGAGAGCCTCACTCGCTTGCTCCGTCGGGCGACCAAGGAGCGCTTCCCAGTCCATCTCTATAGCGTTGCGATTTGTCCTGCCGCTAAACAATATTGGCCTCATTGAATCTCAAATCTTTCTACCTTTATAGTCCATGCTGTATGTCGGGCATCTGGCTGGTTTGCTCTCATCGATAGTTTCGCGTGCGCGGCGGCGTTACAAAAAATCGTGCTTTCCTGTCTTGTAGACTAAGGAATCGACGGCTTCCGATATTGTGACCCATTTTGCCAGGCCAGCAATATCGGGCAGAGCTATGAACGCGCCGTGCAATTAAACAATCTGGGCGTTGCGTACATGAACCAGCAAAACCGTATATGAACCAGCAAAACATGGACAAGACTGCAAAATTATTTACCAACGCCACTGCGCTGCCCGCTCTGCCTGCGCACTGGAAGCGCGATCATTTCTTTTATGCCAATGGATCTGTGAAGAACATGGACTTTTATGAGGCGTCACCCTTCACGCTGGACAAAATGCCGTTTCATGGGAGGAAGACGTATCCATATTTGAAAGCGCAGAGCTATTCAATGGGTCCAGCGGCAGTGCAATATCGCTTGCAATGGAATGATCGCTTCAACTCCGGCCAGACAACGCAGGAATACCAGTTCCATTATTTGCCGGTCCAGTCTTTGCCCATCGGGCCGCCAATCGCGCCCCATGCCGCCGTGCCGGCTGCGAAGATGCAGGGGGGCACTTGAGCGAGATCACGCACCAGTCTGCGGTCAAGCAGTTGGCACTCCTGCGCGAAGGGAAAATCTCTCCGCTGGAGCTGGCCGAAGAACACATCCGCGCGATTGAGAGAATGAATCCGCGCCTGAACGCCATCGTGGATTTCGATGCGGACCAGGTACGGGAGCAAGCACGCGCGCTGACCCGCGAAATGATGGCCCCTTCCGCGCCGTGCCGCCCATTGTTCGGGCTGCCTGTGACGGTGAAGTCCTCTATCGCGACCGCCGGTCTCCGCTGTGAAATTGGCAGTCTGCTGCGAAAAGGTGAGGTGGCGCGGGAAGATGCCGTGGTGGTCGCGCGCTTGCGGCGGGCCGGAGCGAACATCCTGGGAACGACCAACTGCCCGGAATTTCTGATGGCCTACGAAACCGACAATCGGCTATACGGTCAAACGAAAAATCCGTGGGACCTGGAGTACACGCCCGGCGGTTCCAGCGGAGGCGAGGCCGCTGCGATTGCGTCGGGAATGTCGGCTGCCGGTCTCGGCAGCGATAGCGGCGGCTCGGTCCGCACACCGGCACACTTCACCGGGATATGTGCGCTGAAGCCGACGCCCGGACGTATCCCGGCCGCCGGTCATCTGCCGCCCTGCGTCGGGCCATTTTCCATCCTGGGGGCCATCGGTCCCATGGCGCGCACGATGGAAGACATCAGCCTGTTGTTCCATGCGCTTGCGGGTCAAGACATGACCGATCCCGTAAGCGCGCCGATCGCCGCGCGGACGATGGACGCAAGTGAGTTGAAGCAAATTCCCATCGGATATTTTGAAGACGACGGCTTTGTTCCCGTCACGGCAGAGACGCGGCTCGCCGTACGCGCAGCTGTAACTGCCCTTGAAAAACAAGGCTTCCACGTTCGTCCGTTTCGTCCGACGGCCCTGGAGGCGGCGCGGAAACTCTGGTGGAAGTTTTTCGTCCGCAGCGGAGCGATGTTTCTGGAGCCACTGCTGCGCGGTCATCGAGAACAGCTCAGTCCGGTGCTGCTGGATTTTCTGTCGATTGCGCATCGGGAGCCTACGTTGAGCGGAGAAGAGTTGCTGCAGGCGTGGGCAGAGTGCGACCAGGTCCGCAGCCAGTTGCTCGCGGAGATGCAAGAATTTCCCGTGCTGCTTTGCCCGGTGTGCGCCATCCCCGCGTTTCGCCATGGAGAGCGTTCGTGGAACATCGACGGCCAGTCTGTCGCCTATCTCGACGCCATGCGATATACGCAATGGTTCAACTTGCTGGCAGCTCCCGCCGCTGTTGTTCCCGTGGGCAAATCGCCGGAAGGCCTGCCCATAGGCGTGCAGATGATCGCAAGGCCATTCGAAGATGAAGTCGCGATGGCGATTGCCGGAGTTATCGAGGAACAATTTGGTTTTGTGCCTCCACCAATCACGTAGGGCGGCTCTCCGATCGAGGCAAGTGCAGGCGCAGGTGGATCCGTCATTCAGAACCCGCTGGTTTGTTGACTTGCTCGCGGAACCGGGTTTAGTCTTTCCTCATGCGTCGGCGCGATTTTGTGAAAGCAATAGTGGCTGTGCCTGTGGCCGCCAGGACGATGTTTGGCCAACAGGCAGCAGCTCCACAATCGGCGGCAACGGCAGCTCTACCACCAGCAGCCGAGACTGCTCCGACAGCAACCCATGACAAGGGTTTTTTCGATTACAAGGCGCATCCCATCGCAGCCTCAGTCCCCGATGGGTTTGCAACCACCCAGGCAAATTTCTTCAATAAACAGCAGATGGCGACGTTGCGCAAGCTGTGCGATGTTCTGCTGACGCCGCTGAACGGCTATCCCGGCGCAACGCAGGCGGGCGCGCCGGAGTTTATCGACTTTCTGATTGGCGCTTCTCCTGCCGATCGCCAGCACATGTATCGGGCCGGGCTGGACCGGCTGAATGCGAATGCGGAGAAACAGTTTCACGTTCCATTTGCGCAGGTGGACGCGGTCCAGGCAGACAAACTGATTCGTCCGTGGCTGCGGATCTGGATGCCCGACCATCCTCCTAAAGAGCGATTCGCGTCTTTCATCAATCTGGCGCACCAGGACATTCGGACGGCAACGATGAACTCGCAGGCATGGAGCATCGCGGCTACTGCGACCGGAGAGCGGGCACCTGGAATTGGCTTATATTGGTCTCCCATCGACCCAGATATCCAGATGTATGTGTAGAAAGGACGTTTGAGGTCGCATGGCTGAAGAGAAAGTGGATGTATTGATAATTGGCTCCGGGCATTCCGGCGGGATGGCGGCAAAGGTTCTGACCGAGAAGGGCATCTCCTGCCTGATGCTGAACGCCGGCCCCGTGGTGGATTTCAAGAAGGACCGCGAACTCAAGCCGGTCTACGAACTGCCCTATCGCGGATTCAATATGCCGGGTCGGCTGCCGCACGTTTTTCAGGCCAATGAATTCAACGCAAATATCTGGGTGGACGAAAAGGAAGTTCCCTATACCTATACGCCGCAGCAGTCCTACAACTGGGTACGCGTGCGTCTGTTCGGCGGACGATCGCTGTTTTGGGCACGACAGTCCTTTCGCCTCAGCGACTATGAATTCAAAGCCAAAGACCATGACGGCTTCGGCGAAAACTGGCCCATCAACCTGGCCGACCTGGCACCGTATTATTCGCGGGTAGAGGCAATCTTCCGCGTTCGTGGACAGGCCGACGGCCTGCCGCAGTATCCAGACGGCAATTTCGTCGTCGATGACTCGCCATGGTCTGGAAGCATGCAGCGCTTCATCGCTGCTGGCAAGAAGATGAACGTTCCGGTCTGCAAGGCGCGCAACGCGATGGGTGTCGATGGCCTGGCGAGTTCCATCAATCTGCTGCTGCCGGACGCCTTCGCCACTGGCAAGCTGACTGCGGTGCCGAATGTAGTGGTGCGCCAACTCACCGTGGATAAAAATACTGGTCTGGCGGATGGCGCGCTATTTGTCGATCGACATTCGCGGCGGGAAATGTCCGTAAAGGCGCGAGTCGTAATTCTGGCGGCGGGATGTCTCGAAAGCACACGCCTGCTGCTGAACTCGGGATTGGAAAACTCCAAAGGCGTGGGATTGGCGAATTCCAGCGGCGTGCTAGGCCATTACTTAATCGACCAGGTGTACGGACCTGGTATCGTCTGCTCTGTGCCGGAGGCGCGCGACGGCAAGGCGACGCCGGGTCTGATGGGAGGAAGCGCGCTGGTTCCCCGCTTCCGCAACATCACGACCAAGTCCAAAAACTTTATCCGCGGATATGCGCTCAACGTATACAGCAGCACACGGCCCATGGACCCGCGAAACTTTGCGGACTATGGGGAGTCCCTGCAAAAGAAGATGGACAGCTATGAGGGAAGTGGATTTTCAATCAGCATGATGGGCGAGGTCCTTGCGCATTACGACCACCATGTACGCATCGACAAAAACGTGGTGGATGCCTGGGACATTCCGGTGCTGCATGTGGATACCAAGTACACCGACAACGAGTTCAAAATGGCGAGCGACGCTGTGGATGCCAGCATCGCGATGGCGGAAGAGGCTGGCTTCGAAGTCCTGTCTAAGAATTACGATCCCAACCCGCCGGGATACAGCATTCACGAGCAGGGCACCTGCCGCATGGGCGACAATCCTAAGACCAGCGTGCTGAACAAGTGGAACCAGAGCCATGACATCAAGAATTTGTATGTAGTGGATGCCAGCAGTTTCGTCAGCGGAGGATGGCAAAACCCAACCATGACGATACTTGCACTTTCCATGCGCGCCTCGGAGCATCTTGCGGAGCAGATGCAGCTAAGGAACATCTGACGGTGGGCGCGTTGAAGGCCATTTCGCTGCTGGCGCTTATAGCTTCCTTTGCATTGACAGCTTCGCAGGCGCAGACCGCATCAAAACCGTCGGCCCCTGCTCCCACGCCAGCACAGAGTTTTGTGCCTGTACCAGCCAGCGCGCCCGAACAGCCGATTCCGTTCAGCCATAAACAACATGCTGGAAAGCTACAGCTCCCCTGCGAGTTTTGCCATACGCCTTCAAGGTCCGGCGAGACAGTCGCCATTCCCCAGGCCGCGGCCTGCATGCAATGCCACCAGACGATGGCCACGAATAATCCTGGAGTGCAAAAGCTTGCCGCCTATGCCAAGGCGAATGCTACCATTCCCTGGGTACGAGTGTACGAACTGCCGTCCTTTGTTACCTTCAGCCATAAAGTACATATGGGGCATGGCAGTACTTGTCAGGAGTGTCACGGGGAAGTGGCGCAGCGGGACCGTATTTATAAGGAAGCGGACATTTCCATGGCGGGATGCATGAATTGTCACCGGACCAAGAAAGCCAGCCTCGACTGTAACGCATGTCATACGCTGGATCAATAAACTGTGTAAGGTTTAGTTGGCCCCGAGAAAGCGCGGGACGCATCAAAGATTGTTGGAACTGAAAGATTTTTGAAAGTGAAACTATAAGGAGATGCGATGAGACGACGAGGAATTTTGCTTGCTTCCGCTGTACTTTTTTGTCTGGTGTCATCTGTGGACAACGCGCAAGGCAAGACGCAAAACAACGGGGCTGCCCTGTTCAAGACGCAGTGCGTAATGTGTCACGGGGCGACTGGCAAAGGCGATACGCAGACGGGAAAGACGCTCAACGCGGTGGATTTTCACGACCCGGAGGTGATGCAAATGAGCGATGCGGACCTCGCCACAATCATAGGCAAAGGAAAAAACATGATGCCGGCATTTGGCAAAAGGCTGAGTACAATTGACATCGACGATCTGATTTCTTACATCCATCTTCTTCAAAAAACCAAGTAGTAGTGTATCTTTCCACTTGCGGTGTCTCTAGAGCCTGTTATGAACTTTGAATTGACGGTAGACCGCAGGAAGACGCAAAGGGCGCATATTTCTTGGCAAATTGATGCTAACTGGTCGCGTCAATGATGCGTTCTCAGACGGAGGCCAATTTTGCGCGTATTTTGCCATGAACGCACGCTGATTACAAAAGACTTATTCGCGCCAAGTTCATAACAGGCCCTAATTTTTGTGGCGCCGAATGAAGGGTCATTGTGCAGCCAAATAATAAATTGTCCGCACCTCACAGCTACCGCAAGAAAGGAATTCCAATGTCGATGCATTCGCGAAGAGATTTTCTGAAGGCCAGCTCTGCGACTTTGCTGTATGGTCCTGCGTTTTTACGTGGCAACACCCTGCTGGCCCAGTCTCTCGGCCTGCCCCTGGGATTGCAGTTGTACTCCGTACGGGAGATGTTGCCGACCGATTACGAAGGCACGCTCAAGCAAATCGCAGCCCTCGGCTATCGCCAGGTGGAAGCGGCGGGATTCTATAACCACAGCGCATCCCAGGTGAAGCAGGCGATGAAAGACGCGGGGCTGCACTGTGTCAGCGCGCATTACCCTTATAACGAGCTTCACACAAAATTTGATGAGGTCCTTGCCTTTAACAAGGAGCTTGGGGTCGAGTACATCATCTGCTCCTCTCCTGGCTTCAAGAATCCGGCGCGCACAAAGCATGGAGATTGGGCACACGCCTTCACGCTGGAAGACTGGCGATGGAACGCCGAGCAGTTCAATAAATTCGGAGAAAAGGTGCATGCAGCCGGCATGAAGTTCGGCTATCACAACCACACCATGGAGTTTCAAAAACAAAATGGCGTGGTGCCGTACATAGAACTTATACGCTTGACCGATCCCTCCATGGTAACGATGGAGATGGATTGCGGATGGGTTGTGGTCGGCGGCGGCAACCCTATCGAGCTGTTGCAACGTTATCCAACGCGCATTTCCATGCTGCACGTCAAGGACTTCAAGGTGACTGGCAAGCCGATGTCGGTAACGAACCCACCGCCTTCGGCAGAGCTGGGCCAAGGCTCCATCGACTACCGGCCCATCCTTCAGGCGGCGGCCAAGGCCGGACACATCCGGCATTGCTTCGTTGAACAGGAGCAGTTCGACATGCCTCCCATGCAGGCGCTGAAAGTCGATGCCGAATACATGCGTAAGCTCAACGCTTAATTGAACAGAGGTATCGGCAGCGCTGCAAAGGTAGATTCTTAGTCGGCAGGACAGCCGAGACAGCAAATTCAAAGCAATCAAGGCTAAAATTCGCAGCAAAATTCATCGGATAGATAGAGCATTTTCGCTTAAAGCATTAACGTTCGGGGAAAGAGTTATGCTCTCCCACCCTAGCCGTAAAAGAACGCTGCTAGGATGGGGCAACCCAAGACTTGTTTACACTTGACCTGAAAATGCTCTAGACAAAGGAATCTGTAACTCATGAGGCGAACGGTTGTTCGACTGGCAATTTTTGCTGGCATAGTGGGGACTCTAACGCAGTCGAGCTTCGGGCAGAGATCGCACGCCTCAACCCCGGACCCGATCACGGCAGTCGTCTATAACGCATACTGCGTGGTTTGCCATGGAGTGGACGGGACAGGAAGTCCAACAGGAAAAAGCCTGAATGCTCCAAATCTTCGTTCCGCAGCGGTACAAAAACAGTCCAACGCCGCGCTGTCACGCTTTATCAGCGAAGGCAAGGAACGAATGCCCGCCTTCAAAAGCCAACTGACGCATCAACAAGTGATGGATGTAGTGCTTTACCTTCGAGCGCTGCGCCACCGAAAGAACAATCGATAAAACGATAAAAATTCGCGATGGGAATCCCTAAGTCTGGCGAGCAGCGCTCCCGGATTGCGCCATATCCGGCTATGGATGGCTAAGCTAACCAATTGCAATAAAACAACTTAGAAACTTTTTGCAGCAGTGGCGCAACTATTGCGGACCCTTTGGGTCAGATGCAGAGGAGCAACTGTTCAGACTAACTTTGGCAATTAATCGCCATGCAGTAGCTCACGCGCTTATAGACACCCTTGGTGCTGTAAAGCCGAATGATTCACGCTTGGTCTTTTTTCCCAAATTGTTGGGCACGGTAGATAGATTTCATGGAGGATTTATGAGAATAGCGATTCCTGTTTCTTCGGCAGTTTTATTGGGACTACTTACATTTGGGTGTAGCGGTGGATCCGTTTCAACCCCCACTAGTCCAAAGGCCTCAACAGTCAATACAACCGTAAGCGACCCGGCAGCCTGTCAGGCCCCGGATGGGCCGTTCTCCCATGTGTATGTAAGTATCACCGATGTTGAAGCCAGCACGAACGCTAACGCCAGTGCGGGCGATTCCAGTTTTGTCGATCTGACTCCCAGCCTAAAAGCTGGCGCTCCGATGCAGGTAGACTTGCTGGGCCAAGCCAATAATCAGTGTTTTCTCAAGACCCTCGGCTCCACACAGGAACTACAGGCAGGAAGTTATCAGCAAATCCGCATTATGCTGGCTCCTGATTCTGCTGCTTCTTCCGTCCAGAGCAATGCCTGCGGCACCTATGCCAATTGCGTCGTGCTCAGTGACGGAAGCATGCATGACCTGGCGTTGTCCAGCGAGGCACAGACAGGATTGAAGATTCCTTCCGGGCAAATCGCCAATGGCGCATTTAACGTGGCTGGCGGTACAACGGAGGACCTGGACATCGATTTCAATACCTGCTCATCGATTGTTGAAGAAGGTAATGGACAGTACAGACTGGATCCTGTACTCCATGCCGGAGAAGTATCGACGACATCGACCTCCATCAATGGAACCATCGTCAGCTCCTCCAATAACAAGCCTCTGGTGGGCGGCACAGTGGTGGTAGCAGCGGAACAGCAGGATTCAACTGGCGTCGATCGGGTCGTGATGAGTACAACTGCGGATCCAACCACAGGCGGTTTCGTTTTCTGCCCACTACCGGCAGGAACCTATGACATCGTGGCGGTTGGAGTGGATGGCGCGGGAGTTGCATACTCGGCTGGCGTGGAAACGGGAGTCCAGCCAGGAGATGCAGCGGGGAACATTCCATTAGTGGCCAGTACCACCCAGGGCACACTCACAGGAGAAATCACCTCTCAAAATACGGCTACGCCGCCTCCAGTAGGTACTGTTGCTGACGTGCATGTTTATGCTCTCACGCAGGCAACGGCCTCAGGCCCATTGGTCACGGTGCCGCTGTTGCCTTCGCAGAATCCAACGAATGGCACCTACGCCACAGCAGCATCCACAACAGGAAGCTGCCCAACAGAAACAGATTGCGTTTCCTACACTCTAAAGGTTCCAGGCGTCCCCAATACGGGAGCGTACTCGTCCTCGGGTGCAAAGTTCACGCAGGCAACAACTACGCCAGTCAACTACACGCTCGATATGCAGGCTGTGGTACCGGGTGGCAGTAAAGCAGACTGCAATCCGAGTGAAATCAAGGTATCCACAGTGTTGTCAACTACCTTGGGTGTTACCGGCGGACCGCTGACCGTAAGCGCTGGGGCAACAACAACCGCAGCAACAGCCGGGTTTGTTGGATGTAATTAACTACCTTGCAATACCTTCAACCATAGGGTCTGGCTTTCAAGCCAGACCCTATGCCTTGCATGGGCAACAAATTTCAGAGGATTGCGCATCTTTGGCTGGCCGCAGTGTAACTCCATGCGCGCAGCAAACATATCCATCGTTCCCAAAAATCTTTCATCCTTCAAGGCATGGAGCGTATAGTGGGGTTTTCCCGCAAAAATATGCCGCCAAATCCGCACACGCCGGAGCGAGCCCGATGAGTACGCTGCCGGAACAAGTGGCCCCGCCGCAGGACCAAGACAGGCGCAGTACTGCTCCGGTAGCTAAGAAAATCTTTCGCAGGATCGCGGCTGCGGCAATCGCGCTCATCGGCATTCTGATCGTTACCCTGGCCAGTCATCCGGCGTCCAAGGATTACATCTCGTACTGGAGCGCCGGGCAGTTACTCCTGCATCACGCTGATCCCTACTCGCCAGCGCAGGTGTTTGCGCTAGAGAAAAACCAGGGGTATACAGCAGCCAAACCACTCATTATGCGCAACCCGCCGTGGGGGATCTTTCTCACAGCACCGCTTGGATTAGTCAACGCAGTGACGGGCCTTCTCTTCTGGACGATTGCCGCAGTGGGGTGCATTCTGGTCTCGCTTTGGCTGCTCGGCGTGCCGCCACGGGACCGCGCGCTCGCTTTCCTCTTCGCGCCCGCGATCGGCTCCATTGCGCTCGGCCAGAGTTCTCCGTTTCTGTTGCTCGGTTTTTCTTTTTTTCTGCGCTTTCATCGCAGCCGGCCATTTCTTGCGGGCGCTTCACTGATTCTAATGGCGATCAAGCCGCATCTGTTTCTTGTCTTTTGGGTAGTGCTTTTGGTCGACAGCATCTACCGCCGCAGTTTTCGCATCCTTGCAGGAGGCGCATCCGCGCTCGCTACCGGATCTGCCTTTGCCATGTGGCTCGATCCGTCCATTTGGAAACACTATTTCGCGATGATGCGCGCATCTTCACTTAACCGGGAATTCTTCCCTACTGCCTCAATGCTGTTTCGGCTTCTCATTGACCCGCACGCTGTTTGGTTGCTTGCTGCGCCCTCAGCTCTTGCCGTCATCTGGGGATGCTGGTTTTATGGCTGCAACCGCCATATCTGGAACTGGAGAATTCAGGGTTTGCTGCTGATGCTCGTGACAGTTCTAGTGTCACCCTATGGCTGGTTCTCCGATGAGATAGTGCTGCTCCCTTCGCTGATATTCGCCCTCTCGCTCCCGGAGCAAAGAAAACATTCCATCGGGATTCTCGTGGCGATCAATGGCGTTGCCCTGTTCATACTCCTGGTGCTCCAACCATCTATAAACTCCGGCGCGTATCTCTGGACCCCAGCGGCGTGGCTGGCGTGGTATCTCTGGGCGGGGGACCCGGTCAGGTCAAGACCGCAGTCCGATGCTGCATCCGTTTGACCCTGCCTTCTGCAGATGCATACACTTGAGCTAGAGTCCTAAGAGTGTCCATTTTATCCATGCAGTGTATGCGCGCAGTCCGTTTTGCTTTCCAGAGGATCGGACTACCGCTTGCCTTGACCGCATTCGCGGTATCTTCAGCGGCCCAGACGCCTCAACTTCCTTCCAACCCGAGTTCTACGTCGTCTTCAACTCCGACCACTACGCCAACGTCGATACCGAGCGAAGCCGATGTTTCCTCGCATCCGGCGAATGGTGTCCAGCCGAAAGCTCCCGCCGTCATCGATCCCAGCGGCCCGGCGACCTCGCTCGAAACCTCCGAGTCTGTATTTGACGTGATGGCCGCATTGAATACCTGCGACTATAACCAGGGGCTGGAAACCTCGGATCCTGTGCGGCAGAAAGTACGCGACGACATCAATCAGGCGTTGCAACAATCGGAGTCTGCCCGCGAGACGCGCGATCAACTCTGCGCCTTTGTACAGACGCATACGATGAACAGCCCGAACCTGAATCTTGCGGCTTACATCTCACTGGCCCTCTACCTGACTCCTCCACCAGAACTGACGCCAAACGTGCCCAAATCCGACCTGCCTCCCGACGCAGTGCCGCTGGTCGATCTGGTGCCCAAACTGAAGACCTTTGCGCAGGCCGTGAACCTGCATGTGATCTGGGTCCTCCATCGCGCGGAATATGAAGCAGAGGTGGAAAAGATCCACGTTCCTTTGTCGCAGATGATTGTGCAGATGGACCTTTACCTGAAACAACCTCCGGCAGGGTATGGCAATCGACGGTTTGTCGTGATCCTGGAGCCGCTGATCGCGCCCGGTGTGGTGAATGCGCGCGTCTACGGCGGGGACTACATTGTGGTGGCGTCTCCGGTCAATGGCAAGCTGGATTTGAAGCAAGTGAAACATACCTACCTGCACTTTGAGCTGGAGCCCATGATCTATGCACGTTCCACGTCGATCGACGCATTGACGCCGATCCTGGAACTGGTGCAGCCGTCTCCGCTGCCTTACGAATACAAGAGCGATATTTTGTCGCTGGTGACGGAGTGCCTGATCCGCGCCATCGAAGCGCACACCATGGACACCGGGGTCCCAGTCTACAAGATCCCGGCACACTTCGATCGCAACCAGCTTGCCGCCATCAACAATGCCGAAAACAAGTACGAACATGCGGTGTCGTCAGTGCGCCATCAGGCGGTGCAGGCCGACATGGTCCAGGGATTTATTCTGACGCAGTATTTCTACGAGCAGCTACGCATCTTCGAGAACAGTCCCACTACACTGCAGGAAGCTGTCGGCGAGATGATCTATGGCATGAATGTAGACATTGAAAAGCGCCGCATACAAGACATTGTTTTCGTCTCCCATACTGACCAGGATGTTTTACAGCGCGCGTCGGCCCAGTCCGCCATTCTGGACCAGGCCGAAAGGAAGCTTGCGGCTGGCGATACCTCCGCGGCGGCGCAGATGGCGCAGCAGGCGCTTTCGCAGCACACCAGCAACCCTGGACGGGCGCAATTTATCCTGGCGCGGGCCGACATTATGAGCGGAAAAATGGAGGCTGCCGTGCAAGCCTTCACCCAGGCAACAAAAATTTCCCGCGATCCACGGACGATTGCCTGGTCGCATATTTATCTCGGGAGGCTGGATGATTTGCAGGACAATCGTCAGGCAGCGATTGAGGAATATCAGGCGGCGATGAAGGCGCGTGATGGAAAGCCCGATACAAAGGATGCAGCGGAAGCCGGTCTGAAAGCTGCATTTGCTCCTCCGCAGGCTGCCCGGCAGCATTCCAGCGATCAGAGTGGTGGAAGTGACGCGGATACCGATCCGGCCTCTTCCACGCCTCCATCATCCACAAACCATCCGCACCTATAACTGCATGCCCGTTAACTGTATGTCCGGAGTCGAAGCCGCTTTGACGAGCAAGCATAAAGTATCTCCCGCAATTGCTCCTTCTGTGGAGGACGCATCTGCTCGCGTGCTCGATCCGCAGCGGACCCTTCTACTGGAACGTTTGCAGAACTTAATTGGCTATCAGTTTCGCAATCTTGAAGCTCTCGATCTGGCGCTGACGCATAGCTCTGTCGCCTACGAGGAGCAGCAGACAGAACATCATCCGCACGATGACAATGAGCAGTTGGAGTTTCTTGGGGATGCAGTATTGGGATTGCTGGTTACGGAGCACCTGTTTCGCGCCTACCCAGAATTTACCGAGGGTCCTTTGACGCGGCTACGTGCACAGTTTGTCAGCCGACAACATCTCGGGCGCGTCGGCCAGAGTATGCGCCTGGGAGACTATCTGCGGCTGGGCAAAGGAGAGGAAAAGAGCGGTGGCCGAAGAAAGGCCGCCATCCTGGCCAATGCGATGGAAGCCGTTATAGCGGCGGTATATCTCGATGGCGGCCTGATACCGGCGGGTCGGCTGGTCCGCGCCTGGCTGCTGGATGAAAAGCTGGAAGCATTGGTGGCCGCCGCACGCTCGGGAGAGGATGTGGGCGATCATAAATCCATGCTGCAGGAATATTTTCAGTCGCATGGACTGGGCCAGCCAATCTACATCGTCACGTCAGAGAACGGGCCGGACCATCATAAAAGCTTCGTCGTTGCCGTCAAACAGATTGGGCCTGCTGGCGAAGAGCGGACTCTGGCGTCGGCGACAGGTACGCGAAAAAAACATGCCGAACAGGAAGCGGCCCGGCTGGCGCTGGAGGTTTTGCGCAAGACGGCCTGTCCATCGCCGGAGGAATCCGCATGATGCAGGAGACACAACCTTCCGCGCGTATCGCCTCCATGCCGTCTCCCGTGCACGCAAATTCGGCGCAGGCCGACCATTTGCCGCCCGTTTCCCTGACTGCCCATGGGTCAGCGTACCAAACTGAACCTGAGCATGTACCGCATCATCATGAAGTGCTCTCGCTGATGCAAACCACGCTGACCTTTCTGGTCTGTGCGCTTTTCGTTTTGACTTTCATCGCGCAACCCTATCGCATACCTTCCCGCTCCATGGAAAATACTTTGCTCATCGGTGATTTTCTACTGGTGAATAAAGTCGTCTTCGCGTCCCCGGGTCCATGGCGACATCTACTGCCCTACCAGCATGTGAAGGAAGGGGACGTGGTGGTGTTCCATTACCCGATGGACCACTCGCTTCAACTGGTCAAGCGCGTTCTGGGCGTGCCGGGCGCTCGGATCAGGCTGCATCATGGTCGAGTGCTGCTGAATGGACAGTTGTTGCATGAGCCGTACGCGCTGTATATCACGAGTTACCCGAGCACTTTCCGCGACGAATTTCCCACGCCTGTCTACACCGATCCTGGAGTCGACACCCAATGGTGGATGCAAATGCGCTCGGATGTCCACGACGGCGAACTGACGGTGCCTGCGGGCGAATACTTTGTGTTGGGCGATAATCGAAATGACAGCCTGGACAGTCGTTACTGGGGGTTTGTGCCGCGGCAAAATATCGTGGGGCAGCCGTTTTTGGTGTATTTTTCCGTGCTGACGGAAGGCCGGTCGGAACTTACGGGAATGTCCAGTGATAGACTGGCGCACGAACATAGTTGGTGGAGCAATCTGGTTGGGGCCGCGCGCTGGGGCCGCACCTTTCACATCATTCGTTAATGCAATCTCAACGCCAGCAAATCACGACGGAGAAGACTTTGGCCGGTAAGCAACTCGCGCAAGACCCTCCGCAAACACAACACGAAGAGACTCCCTTCGAGTTTTTTGCGTCTATCTGCTCTGTTCTGGTGGTGGGAATTTTTGTCATCACCTTCATTTTTCAGAACTTTGAAATTCCTTCTTCTTCCATGGAGAAGACCCTGCTGATCGGCGATCACGTACTGGTGGACCGCATTTCGTTTGCGCCGCCGACACGCTGGGTGCCCTTCGTCCACTATCGCAATGTCCGGCGCGGGGACATTATCGTCTTCTTCAAGCCCGGCGAACCGAAGCTGTTTCTGGTCAAGCGAGTAGTGGCGATTCCGGGAGACCATCTTCATCTGGACCACGGCATCGTCTATTTGAATGGGCAGGCGCAGAACATGCCATTCGCGACTGTACCTTCTGAAGACGGCAATCCTAACGACGAATTTTATCCCTATCGAGATGACTTTCCCGCCGTACCGCCGCCGGATGGCTCGGACGTGACGGCAACGTGGGCGGTCGATCTTCCCACGCATATCCAGAACGGCGACCTGGTGGTCCCCGCAGGCGACTATTTCGCCATGGGCGACAATCGGATGGTCAGTCTGGACAGCCGCTATTGGGGCTTTGTGCCGCGCGCGAACATAATCGGCCGACCGCTATTTGTCTATTGGTCGTTTATCACGCCAGACGATCAGGTGGACAAGACCTCCCTGGCTGACAGAGTGGGATTTATGGGGCACATCCTGGTCCACTTTTTCAGTGACACACGCTGGCATCGAACGCTGCATCGTGTGGAATAAATTCTCAAATCGTACGCGCGCCCATGGTTGATCCCACCCCTTCGCCGGATGTTCATTTTTCCCGTTCGCGGCTGGGAAAAAGTGGATCGCGCCAACTCAAAATTCGACTGACGGCTGCGCTCATCCTGCTGCTGCTTTTGGTGATTGTGGCGCCCCCGTATCTCGACATCAACCATTTCCGGCGCGGCATCGTGCAGTCCATCAGCGCGGAACTTGGACGTCCGGTACAGGCCAGCGCGGTGGAACTCACACTGTTCCCGCGACCTGCGTTTGTGCTCCATGGCCTGACGGTGGCAGAAGATCCCGCATATGGCGCAGAGCCAGTGTTAATGGCAGACACTGTGACGGCGAGCCTGCGCGCCAGCACGTTATGGCATCGACGGGTAGAAATCGCCAGACTGGAGTTCGACGCGCCCAGCCTGAATCTGGCCCGCAATGGTGCAGGCCAATGGAATTTCGAGTCCTTGTTGCACCGCTCTTCCGCATTGCGAAGCGCCTCTGCTCCGAAACATCCACAGCCGTTTCCCTACGTGGAAGCCACAGAAGCGCGGATCAACTTTAAAGTCGGGCCGGAGAAGCTTCCCTTTTCTCTGGAGGGCGCGGACCTTGCGTTGTGGAAAGAGTCCGGCAATGCGTGGCATCTACGCATTCAGGCACGCCCGGTCCGTACCGACCTGACGGTCGCGGACACCGGCCAGATTCGCGGGGAAGGCGTGGTGTGGGCTACCGGACCGCTGGCGAATGCGCCGATCCAGGCGACGCTGGAATGGCGTCGCGTGCAACTGGGAGAAATCAGCCGCCTGCTGCATGGCGAAGATGAGGGGTGGCGCGGGACCGTCGACTGGACGGCGCAGGCCAAAGGAACGCTGGCGGACCTTCTATTGACCAGCGACATTCAAGTCGAAGAGTTTCGCCGGGATGAGTTTGTCCCGCCCGACGAGATGACTATCGGCACGCACTGCGAGGCGCGCTATCTGTATGCCAGCAGGTCCCTTGCTTCCCTCCAGTGTCATGCTCCGCTGGGAAGTGGGCAGTTGGTGGTACTCGGGAAAGGCCCTCTGGCAATCGAAAATACCATGCAAACGAACAGCGGGAGCCAACCACGCAGCAGAGTTCCGAAAGCGAGGCCGCATCCCGGTTCAAGGACCGTCTTCTCCCTTGGCAGTATTGAGAGAACGCCGCAGCCATCTCTGCAAATCGCCTTGCAGCACGCTCCCGCCGGGTTCTTTCTGCACCTGCTCAGCGATGTCCATCCAGGGATTGCCAGCGACATCGCGGCAACCGGGGAACTGAATGGGCAAGCTACCTGCACCTGGCTTGGGCCTCAACTCTCCACACTCCGGGCCTGCGTCGGCGAAGTGCAATCCACAGCGGTCACCATCAACCTTCCCCATCTTGGACAACCTCTTCGGCTTGCACCGGTCATATTGAATTCATCGGAAACCGCTTCCGCCAAAGCATTGCCCGACGGGACGTGGATTCTGGGGCCGTCTCATGTGTCGATGGGGGCAGCCAAGCCAGCGACTCTATCCGGGGCTTTGACCCCTACGGGCGCAACTCTGAAAATCATGGGGGCAGCCGACCTGGCGGAGGTTTTCAATCTGGCCCAGGCGCTCAAGATTCCGGCCATCTCCGGGCAAGTCCGTTCCCTTCGAGGTAGTGCACAGCTTGCGCTCGCCGTCGATTCCGAATGGCTTCCGCAGACCGCCGCTACAGGCGCGAGCAGTTCGCAAGCATCCCAGTTCGCACCATCTCATTGGAGCGGCAGCTTCCAGATACATAATGCTACGCTGCGCCTTGTTTCACTTCCTGGCACGGTGCAGCTAACGTCAGCCCAGGTGAATCTGACTCCCACGGCGGTGAACTGGACTGGGATTGCAGGCACCTATCATCGTGTGGCATTCGACGGCAGCATGCACTGGCAGATGCCATGCGCTACCTCGACCTCTCTCTGCGACCGAACGTTTGCGCTCCATCTCCCCAACCTGAATACCGGACATCTGCAGGCCGATTTGCGCAACGGCGGCGGACCCTCTGGACTGCTGAGCCTGGTGGATCCGTGGGCTGGCACAGCGCCAACGATGCCCAAAATTTCCGGCACTGTGGACATCGACATGCTTACCGTGGGAAAGATTTCCGTGAAGAATGCAACCTTGGGCCTGAGCATCGAGGGCCACAAGGCAGAACTGCATTCGATATCCGGAAGTGTTTTCGGCGGGACCCTATCGAATGAAACTGCGCGGGAAGCGGAGGGTTCCGCGGGTTCGGCGCAATGGGGCAACGGAGCGCCGTCCTACACGCTGCACATAACGCTCGATCACGTGCAACCGGACAGCATTGGCGCGATCTGGAGGGAACACTGGGGCCGTGGTCAGGCGAATGCAGACATTGAACTTACGACACAGGGGTGGTCGGCGGAGGACTTGTCCGGGCATGCCGCGGGGAAGTTTTCTGTCGCGTGGAGCAACGGGGCCTTCGCGTCCGCCGCAATGGCGTCGACGCCAGCAGCAAAGTTTCAGCAGTGGGACGCGACTGGCAACATCGCGAACAAAACGCTGGTGTTGCAATCCAGCCAGATGATTCCCTCGCAAACTACAAAACAGCCGCAGCCTGTCACGCAATCCGTCACCGGCGCCGTGAACTTTGACAGAAGGCTCGATCTACACTTCCTGCCTTCTGGAATGGCGCTCAAGGGCACTCTCAGCAAGCCAATTCCCACGCTTCCGATACAGACCAGGACACCGCCCAGGTAACGACCCGGCCCAACTGCTGGCAATCCACCCGTATCGAAATCATCGCCCTGAAGAAGCGCAGCGTAGAATCCAGAGGGTGATAGCAATACAACCCCAGCCAATATTCTCTGGATTCTTCACTTCGGTCGTTCGCTGCGGCGAAGCGATCTTCGTTCAGAATGACTTCTTTTCACATTCGGTTACACTGGCCCTAAATCCGCTTTAGATTGCGTTTGTAGATTGCATACACGGTGAAGCCGATTCCCAGCGCTGCCAGACACAGCAGGATTGCCAGAGCATGCCGCTGGGCCGCATAGAGAGCCAGGACCACGATCTCCGGGCCAAACCGAACCACCAGCACTGCCAGTATCAAATAATGCAATGCGCGTCCCACAAACACCGCCGCCAGATAAGGCAGCACGCGC